>JACXUW010000249.1 GCA_014763705.1 Micrococcales bacterium
GAAGACGAGGATGCCGTCGCGGAAGCCCATGAGCGTCGGGATCGAGGTGATCTGCGCGGCGCCGGCGAGCGCCTGCTCGGCCTCGGTGTCGACCTTGCCGAAGGTGACGTCGGCGTGGGTCTCGCTCGACTTCTCGTAGGTGGGCGCGAACTGGCGGCACGGACCGCACCAGGAGGCCCACCAGTCGACGAGGACGATGTCGCTCTCGGTGATGGTCTTCTCGAAGGTCTCGGCCGTGAGGTCCACGGTGGCCATGTCAGCTCCTTGGAATGTTCGGGAGATTCTCTGTGCTTACGGATGGGAACAGGATACCCCTCTGGGTATATTCCGGACACCACCCGATCAGGAGGAGAACACCCACGATGGTCGAGATCATCCCCCTTGACACCCCCTCGCTCGGCGACCGCAGCTATCTCGCGCACGACGGGGAGACCGCCCTCGTCATCGACCCGCAGCGCGACTACGACCGGGTCCTGCAGCTCGCCGAGGACGCCGGCGTGCGCATCACCCACGTCCTCGAGACGCACATCCACAACGACTACGTCACCGGCGGACTCGCCCTCGCCGAGGAGGTGGGCGCCGCCTACCACGTCAACGCCGATGACCCGGTGGCCTACGACCGCGTCCCGACCCGCAGCGGCGACGTCATCGAGGTGTCGCCGTCGATGACCCTCACCGCCATCGCCACCCCGGGGCACACCTTCACCCACCTGTCCTACGCGCTCTCCTCCCACGGCGAGGACCTCGGCGTCTTCACCGGTGGCTCGCTCCTCTTCGGCTCGACCGGACGTCCGGACCTCCTCGGCCCCGAGCACACCGACACGCTGGCTCGCGCGCAGTACGCCTCGGCCCACCGGGTGGCCGGCGCGGTGGCCGACGACGCAGCGGTCTTCCCCACGCACGGCTTCGGCAGCTTCTGCTCGGCGACCCAGTCCGACGCGACCGCGTCGACGATCGGCCGCGAGAAGCGCGAGAACCCCGTCCTCACCCAGGGCGAGGAGGAGTGGGTCCGCGACCTCCTCGACGGCCTCGACGTCCACCCCGCCTACTACGCGCACATGGGTCCGGCGAACCTCGCCGGGCCGGACGCGCCCGACCTGGCCGCTCCCGAGCCGGTCGACACCCGGGCGCTGCGCACGCGCATCGAGCGCGGCGAGTGGGTGGTCGACCTGCGGACGGGGACGGCCTTCGCCGCCGGCCACGTCCCCGGCACCTTCAACATCGGCGTCGAGGGCCAGTTCTCGACCTATGTCGGGTGGCTCAAGCCCTGGGGCGCGGACCTCACCCTGCTCGGCGAGACCGCCGAGCAGGTGGCCCGGGCCCAGCGCGAGCTGGTGCGGATCGGCATCGACCAGCTCGCCGGCAGTGCGACGGGCCAGCCGGCGGACTGGACCGACGGTGAGCTCGGCTCGTTCCCGGTCGCCACCTTCGCCGAGCTCGAACAGGTGCGACACCACCGCCCCGTCACCGTCGTCGACGTCCGCCGCGCCCGCGAGTACGAGGCGGGGCACATCCCGGACGCCATGAACATCCCCGTCCACGAGGTCCTCGACCGCGCCGACGAGGCACCCGAGGGTGAGCTGTGGGTGCACTGCGCCGGGGGGTACCGGGCCATGGTCGCGGGGAGCATCCTCGCCGCGAGGGGCCGCCGGGTGGTGGTCGTCGACGACTCGTTCGACACGGCCGGGGAGCTCGGCCTCCTGGGCTGAGCCCACCTTCACGGAGGCTTCACACGCGCCACACCGGGCCCTTCACGCTCGTGCCGTTCTCTGGTCGTAGGCATCCACCACGACACGAGGAGCACACGATGAACCGCACGATCCGCACCACCGCCGCAACGCTCGGGGCCGGCGCCCTCCTCGCCGGCGGGCTCGCCGCGGGCCAGGCCTTCGGCGTCCAGCTGCCCGGAGCCGCTCCCGCCGCCGCCTCGAGCGCGGCCACCACGACGACGCCCGCCGTCACCGCCGCCCTGCGCTTCGCGAGCGACGAGGAGCGGATGGCCCGCGACCTCTACGCCGCCATCGCCGACCGCTACGACGGGGCCCTCCCCTTCAGCCGGATCACGACGAGCGAGCAGCGCCACCTCGAGGCCGTCACCGCGCTCCTGGCGCGCTACGGCATCGCCGACCCGAGCGCCGGCAAGGCCGCCGGGACGTACGCCGACCCCGCGGTGCAGAAGCTCTACGACGCGTGGTGGACCCAGGCGCAGCGCTCGCTCGACGACGCCTACGACGTGGGCGTCGCACTCGAGCAGCGCGACATCGCCGACCTCGAGAAGACCATCGCCGGAGACCTCCCGAGCGACGTCGACGCCGTCCTGACCAACCTCCTGCGCGCGTCGCAGATGCACCTGCGGGCGTTCACGGCCGCGGCGAACGGCGAGACCGTCACCGGCGGCGGGATGATGGGCGGCCGCTGGTCCACCGACGGCACGCCCGGCCAGGGCCGCGGCGGGATGATGGGCCGCTGGGGCAACGGGCCCGGCCCGGCCGACTGCCCGCTGCTCGACGGCTGACGGGTCAGGAGGCGCGCGAGGCGGCTGCCACGGCAGCCGCCTCCGCGTCGTCCGGGGCGCCGAGGAGCACCGCGACCCCGAGCTTCCCGAGCGTGTGCTCCATCCCGGCACCCATGTGGCCGGCCGCGACGGCGCGGACGCCGTGGGTGCGCAGGTAGCGCACGACCCGGGCGTGGTGGGCCCCCGACCCGCCCTCGTCGTGGGCGAGGTCCCAGCGGACCTCGTCCTCGGTCCAGCCGGTGACCTCGCCGTTCCGGACGGTCGCCAGCGCCACGGTGTGCGCCCGCCCCCAGGCGGGACCGAGCCGCCGGCCGGGCGCGACGGGGAGGCAGACGACGACCTCCTCGGCCACGGGGCCGGTGGGCTGCTCGGCAGGGCGCTCGGTCACGGGGTCCTCCTCGCGGTCGGTGGGGTCACGATACCCATGGGCGTATCCGTCAGGAGGCGGGCCGGCCGGTCGGCAGCCGGAGGACGAAGCGGGCCCCGCGGCCCGGGCCGTCCGAGGCGGCGGTCAGCTCACCACCGTGCGCGCGGGCGATGCCCCGCGCGACGGTGAGCCCGATGCCGGACCCGGTGTCGGCACCCTCGCGCCGACGGCCGGCCACCCGGTAGAAGCGCTCGAAGACGCGCTCCAGGTCGTCGGCGGCCAGGCCCTCGCCGGTGTCGGCCACCGTGACGACGGCCGCCCCGGCCTTCGTGCCCACCGACACCTCGACCCGGCCGCCTGGTGGCGTGGCCCGCACGGCGTTGCCGACGAGGTTGGTGACGACCTGGGCGACGCGGTCGGGGTCGACGACCGCCTCGACCGGCCCGGCGGCGGTCACCACGAGCTCGAGCCCGGCGTCCTCGGCCTGCGGGCGCAGCCGCTCGGCGGCGGCGGTCACGACGGCCGCGAGGTCGGCCGGTCGCGGCTGGAGGGCGAGCCGACCCTCCTCGGCCCGGGAGAGCGCCGAGAGGTCGTCGGCGAGCCGCCGCAGCCGGCGCACCTCGTCCGAGACCTTGCCCAGCTCCTCCGGGCCGGTCGGCAGGACGCCGTCGATCATCCCCTCGACGTAGCCGTCGACGACGGTGAGCGGCGTGCGCATCTCGTGCGCGACCTCGCCGAGCAGCCGGGTGCGGCGGGCCTCGGTCTCGGCGAGCGCCCGGCCGAGGGTGTTGACGTCGTCGGCGAGCGCGGCGAGCTCGGTCTCGTGCGGCGGCTCGACCCGCACGTCGTAGCGGCCCGCGGCGATGAGCCGGGTCGTCTCACCGACCCGCTGCAAGGGGCGGACGAGGCGGGTCGCCGCGAGCACCCCGAAGCCGGCGGCCGCGACCACCCCGACGAGCAGGCCGACGCCGATCGCCTGGGTCAGCGCGTCGACGACCTGGGTGCGCACCTGCTGCTGGGTGCCGGAGCCCGGACCGCGACCCATCATCTGGCCCATCCCGGTCGAGCGGTCGAAGATGACCGGCGTCAGCGCGCGGACGACGACGACGGTCGCGAGGCCGCCGAGCAGCGCGACGACGAGGTGGCTGAGGACGAGGCGGACGGCGACGCGGTTCACGGCTCCCCCTGGGGGCGTGGCAGGAACTTGTACCCGACGCCGCGGACCGTCCCGATGAGCCGCGGATCGGTGGCGTCGTCGCCGAGGGCGCGGCGCATGCTGCGGACGTGGACGTCGACGACCCGGGCGTCCCCGTAGAAGTCGTAGCCCCAGACCTCCTCGAGCAGCTGCGCCCGGCTGAACACCCTCCCGGGAGAGGCGGCGAGCGCGTGCAGGAGGTCGAACTCGAGCGCTGAGAGCCGCACCTCGCGCCCGTCGACCCGCAGCTCGCGACGTGCCGGGTCGATCTCGAGGCCGTCGAAGCGCAGCACCCCGTCGTCCGGCTGGCTCGCGCCCGGCGCCGCCGCGTCGCGGGTGCGGCGCAGGACGGTGCGCACCCGCGCGACGACCTCGCGGGGGCTGAACGGCTTGGTGACGTAGTCGTCGGCGCCGGTGGCGAGGCCGACGAGGGTGTCGGCCTCCTCGGCCCGTGCGGTGACGAGGATGACGTAGACGTCGGAGTCGCGGCGCAGGGTGCGCAGCACGTCGAGCCCGTCGAGGTCGGGCAGGCCGATGTCGAGGAGGACGAGGTCGGGGGCGCTGCCGTCGGTGGCCAGGGCGCGGCGCAGGGCCTCGGCCCCGGTCGCGGCCTCGGTGACGAGGTGCCCCTCGGCCTCGAGGTAGGCGCGCAGAACCGTGCGGATCTCCTGCTCGTCGTCGACGACGAGGACGCGTCCGGCCATCCGACCTCCTGGAGCGACCGCGCGCCCGGAGCGAGTGCGCGGCGCCTGACCCCAGCGTAGGAGGATGCGGCCATGCCCCTGACGCTGACCCGCGCCCTCGAGGTCGTGCTCGACGGCGAGGACGCCGAGGCGCTGCGGCGGGCGACGGCGCGGCTCATCGAGGTGTACCGGTCCGGGGCGCCGCCATCCGCGCAGGTGCTGCGCGACCCGGTCTCCGCGGCGGCCTACGCGGCCTACCGGATGCCGGCCACGCACGCGGCCGTGTCGCGGGTGCTGCGGTACGCGGCCGAGGTGGTGCCGGGGTTCGCGCCCCGGTCGCTCGTCGACGTCGGCGGGGGAACCGGTGCGGCGGCGTGGGCGGTGGCCGAGGCCTTTCCGGGGCTGGGGTCGGTCGAGGTGCTCGACGGGTCGGCGGATGCCCTGGCGCTGGGGGCGCGGATCGCCCGGCACGGCCCGGCGC
>JACXUW010000704.1 GCA_014763705.1 Micrococcales bacterium
GGCCGCGGGCCCGCTCGAGGGCGGCCTTCGGGTCCTCGAGCGTCGTCTCCTCGAAGGCGTTGCCGACCATCTCACCCGGGTCGACCCACTCGTCGTCGCCGCCGTCGGACGGTCCGCCCTGGGTCGCGCCGAGCGCTCCGCCGATGCCGCGGAGGGCGTCGGTCAGCTCGCTCGGGATGATCCACATCTTGTTGGAGTCGCCGCGCGCGATCTGCGGCAGCACCTGGAGGTACTGGTAGGCGAGCAGCTTCTGGGTCGGCTTGCCGCGGTGGATCGCGTCGAAGACCTGCTGGATGGCGCGCGCCTGGCCCTGGGCCTCGAGGATGCGGGCCTGCGCCGAGCCCTCGGCACGCAGGATCTGGCTCTGCTTCTCGCCCTCGGCGGTGAGGATCTGGCTGGCCTTGGTGCCCTCGGCGTTGAGGATGGCGGCGCGGCGGTCGCGCTCGGCCTTCATCTGCTTCTCCATCGACTCCTGGATGGAGGCCGGCGGGTCGATGGCCTTGAGCTCGACGCGGTTGACGCGGATGCCCCACTTGCCGGTCGCCTCGTCGAGGACGCCGCGCAGCTGGCCGTTGATCTGGTCGCGGCTGGTCAGGGTCTGCTCGAGGTCGAGCGAGCCGATGACGTTGCGCAGCGTGGTGACGGTCAGCTGCTCGATGCCGGCGATGAAGTTGGCGATCTCGTAGACGGCCGACTTGGGGTCGATCACCTGGTAGTAGATGACCGTGTCGATGGAGACGACGAGGTTGTCGCTCGTGATGACCGGCTGCGGCGGGAACGAGACGACCTGCTCGCGCTGGTCGATGTTGGCCCGGACGATGTCGACGAACGGGACGAGGAAGTGCAGGCCCCCCTCGAGGGTGCGCGAGTAGCGGCCGAGCCGTTCGATGATCAGGGCCGTCTGCTGCGGCACGACGCGCACCGTGCGGACGAGCACGATGATCACGAAGAGCGCGAGCAGGAGCAGGACGATGAGCGGACCGATTCCGTCCATGGGTGGAGCCTTCCGTCGGCGCCCGGTGG
>JACXUW010000250.1 GCA_014763705.1 Micrococcales bacterium
CCACGGGCTGCAGGGCGATCTGGACGGGCGGCGTCGAGGGCACGTCGTGGGCGGCGTTGGCCACCCGGACGCAGCCGCGACCGGCGTGCTTGGCGTCGTACAGCGCGCGGTCGGCCAGGGCCACGACGTCGGCCGGCTCGGTGCCGGGCAACCACGCGGCCACCCCGCCGGAGAAGCGCTGCCCGCGCGGGGTGAGCGACTGCATGAGCTGGAGCCGCTGCGCGGCCTCCTCGACGCCGGCCCCGGGCATGACGAGCCCGAACTCCTCGCCCCCGTAGCGCGCCAGCAGCTCGCCGGGCAGGAGCAGCGCGGTCCAGGCCGCGACGGCCTCCCGCAGCAGCAGGTCCCCCGCCTGGTGGCCGAAGGTGTCGTTGTAGCGCTTGAAGTGGTCGAGGTCGACGAGGGCGACGGCGAGCGGCTCGCCGGTCTCCTCGGCCTGCTGGACCGCCCGTCCCAGCTCGTGGTCCCAGGTGCGCCGGTTCGGGGCTCCGGTCAGCCCGTCGCTGCGGGCGAGGGCGGCCAGCTGGACGGCCTGCACCTCCACCGTCCGGATGAGCAGCCCCATCCGGGTCAGGACGAGGACGGACATGAGCGTCGAGCCGATCGACACGGTGATCCACGGCACGTTGTGCGTGACGATGCCGTCCGCGAGCAGGGCCAGCCCGGGCAGCGCGAGCCCGCACCCGAGCGCCACGAGCCGGCGCCGGGCGGAGGCCCCGACCTCCCCCGGCACGTCGCCTCCGAGGTGGCGGGCGGTGGGAGAGGAGGCCGCGGCGGCGGTGGCCAGGTAGCCGAGGAGCCACAGCATGTCGAGCCACGCCGGGGTCTCGGCACGCGGGTCGCGCAGCGCCACGAGGTTCCACGTGATGTCGGCGACCATCGTGGCGGTCAGGCCGGTGAGCAGCCAGTGGAAGGCGGCGCTGCGTGCCCCGACGGTGCTCCACAGCCGCACGAGCACCCCGAGGAGCAGGACGTCGGCCACGGGGTACGCGGACGCGACGAGCCGGCCGGCCAGCGACAGTGTGGAGTCGGAGGAGATCGGGGCGACGAGGAAGGTCCACACGAGGATGCCGAAGCCGACCGCGACGATCGCCGCGTCGAGCACGGGTGTCGGGTCCGAGCGGTTCTGCCGCCCGCGGACGAGCCGGAGCAGGCCCGCCGCGATGACCGCGTACGACCCGAGGTAGACGACGTCGCTCGGCGCCGGGTACGCGTCGAGCGCGGCCATCTCCTCGAGGGTGAAGACGAGGTCGCCGAGGACCCAGCCGGCGAAGCCGAGGACGACGAGGACCCAGCCGCGACGCGCGGTCGTGGGGATGCGGGCCGCCCGGAGCAGACCGATGCCGAGCGCGGCCACGGCGACCGCGTCGGAGTACAACGAGCGAGCGTTCCCCGTCGGCAGGAGCGGGTAGGCGCACCAGAGCACCCCGAACAGCCCGAGGACCACGGGGGCGAGCCGGACACGCGTCATGTCCGGTCCATCGGCGGCCGCCCCGCCGACCTGAGGGTTTCCGGTCGTGGGTCGGCCGGACGGCCGATGCCCGCCCGCGGTCAGCCGCCGACGGGGACCGGCTCGCAGCCGGCCCGCGCCGGGTGGTGGACGGTGGAGACGGCACCGTCGCACAGCCGCAGGAAGGCGCCGAGCGCCATCAGCTCCTCCGCGGTGCGCGGAGAGAAGTCGGTGAGCACGCGGGACCGTACGACGAACGCCGAGTGCTGGCCGCGCGAGACGGCGACGTTGAGGCGGTGCCGGTCGAGGAGGAAGCCCATCCCGCGAGAGACGTCGGAGTGCGACGACGCGGCCATCGAGAGGATCGCCACGGCCGCCTCCTGGCCCTGGAACCGGTCGACCGTGCCGACAGCGACGTCGGTGAGGCCGGCGTCGTCGAGGCGCCTGCGCAGGAGCGTGACCTGGGCGTTGTAGGGCGTGATGACGATGACGTCGCGCTGGCCCAGCGGGCGCGAGCCGTCCGCCGTGGCGCCGCCGGCACCGTCCGCGCCACGGGGGCCCGGGTCCGACCACCGCCGGCCGAGCAGGTCGTGGACGAGCTCGAGCACGACCTCGGCCTCCTCGGGGGAGTGGGTCGAGTTGTCCCGGTGCTCCACGAGCCGGACGTGCAGGCCCGGCTCGACGCCCTCGAGGACGCGGCGCCCGGTGACGGCCGCGTTCGAGGCGAGCCGACCGTCGTAGGCGAGGTCGGACACCCGGGCGGTGAGCGCGGGATGCATCCGCCACGTCGTCGCGAGGAAGTAGCCGAGCTCGGCGGGCAGGACGGCGGCCCCGCCGGCGAGCCAGACCAGGGCGGCCGTGTCGACGGGTTCGGCGTGCGTCCCGGTCGTGACCCCGGGCAGCTGCTGCGGGTCCCCGAGGAGGAGGAGCCGCTGGGCCGCCACCGAGACCGCGAGGGCCTTGGCGAGCGAGAACTGCCCCGCCTCGTCGATGACGAGCAGGTCGAGCTGGCCCCGCTCGACGCGCTTGGTGTTCGTGAGGTCCCAGGCGGTGCCGCCGACGACGTACCCCCGGCCGGCCGCGCGGTGTCCGGCGGCGAAGGCGGCCAGGTCGTCGGCGCGCTCCAGGGTGGTCCACGGGACGTCGGGGGACCGCGCGCCGGCCTTGCCGACCTGGTCGGCGGGCACCCCGGCCGCCCCGACGAGGGTGGTGAGGACGTTCTCGACCGCCGCGTGGCTCTGGGCGGTCACCCCGACGGCCCAGCCGTCCGCGACGAGCCGGGCGATGACGTGGGACCCGACGTAGGTCTTGCCGGTACCGGGCGGTCCCTGGACGGCCAGGGTGGAGTGGTCCATGGCCCGCAGGGCCGCCGTGATGGCGCCGACGTAGCCCGCGGGCCCGTCGGCCGGCGGCAGCGGAGCCCCGCCGTGCAGCCGCGGCGGCCGGCGCAGGAGCAGGTCGGTGCCCGCCGACCGCGGGAGCCGTCCGCTCGCGCGCACCTGCTCGGCGACCTCGGCCAGCGCGTCGTCGATGCTCGCGGTGCCGACGTGGTCGTTGGGTACGAGCGCCACCGGGCCGACCTCGTGCGGGGACGGCCCGGGCTGGGTCTCCTCGACCTCGAGCACCTGGCGCACCCACCCGGACGGGCTCAGCGAGTCCTCGGCGCTGCACACCGTGATGCCCGACCCGCTGGCGCCGTGCGCGTCGTGGACCCCGGCCGCGACGCCCTCGGGGGTCGGGACCGCGTAGACGGCCGACACCTTGGCGCCGGGTTGCAGGGCGAGGTTGCGCGTCGGCTCGCCGTGCAGCCGCAGCCGCCGACGGGCCTTGCGGGCCCGCGGGGGCCGGTGCCAGTCCTCGACCACCTCGACCTCGTCGACGACGAACACGCCCTCGGCGGAGCGCCACTCGCTGATCGGGAGCCGCAGCCGCTCGAAGTGCTCCTGCCACTTCGGCTTGTCCTCGCGGGCGTGGAAGAGCACCGCCGAGCCGACGAGCGCGACACCCTGCTGCTCGGCCGTCCGGTCGGCGGCCACGACGCCGTCGACGTGCGCCCGGACGGCGGCCTCGAGGTCGAGGGCGGCTCGCCGGCGCTCGCTGACCTGCGCCTCGGTCACCTCGTCGGGGGGCGGCGTCGGCGCGGCCCCCCACACCTCGCGCCGGCGCTCGAGGAGCCAGTCGCGCAGCAGCAGCGTGGACTCGCAGTCCTTCTCGTTGTAGTCGGCGATGTCCTGCAGCCGCCGCGCCGCCTCGTCGGTGCGGCCGTCGACGAGCGCCTGCTCGAACTCGTGGTAGGCCACGATGCTCTCGGCGCCCCCCTGGACGTCCTCCTCGCGCGCCTCCATGTAGAGCGGCTCGAGCTTCTTGATGGAGTACGACCGTTGCGACACCCGCACCGCGGCCCGGACGACGGCGTAGAGGTCGACGAAGACGCCGTCGCGCAGCAGCTGGTCGACGTCGTCCTCGCAGACACCGTGCCGGGCGGCGAGCCGCAGCAGCGCGGAGGTCTCGTAGGGCGCGTAGTGGTAGACGTGCAGGCCCGGCCACCGGCGGCGCCGCTGGGTCACGTGCCCGACGAAGTCGATGAGCGCCTGCTTCTCGCCGGCGCGGTCGTGCGCCCAGAGTGCGGTGAACTCGGGTGCGCCGGAGTCGACCTCGACCATCCCGAACAGGTACTCGAGGCCCCAGTCGCCCGAGCCGCGCTCGTGCCAGAGCGGGTCGCCCTCGAAGTCGAAGAAGATGTCCCCCGGGTCGGGAGGCGGCATCCGCCGCAGGGCCTCGGTGTCGACCAGCTCGTAGGAGACGCCCCCGGCGGGGTCGGCGTCCTGGCGCACCTGGAGGCGCGCCTGGGCGACGAGGCGCTCGAGCTGGGCCGGGCGCACGTCCGGGACGGGCTCGGTGCGCTCGGCGAGGTCGTCGATGGTGCGGACGCCGGCCTCGAGCAGGCGGGCCCGGGTGGGTCCGCGCATCCCGGCGACGAGGAGGAGGTCACGCGACGCCTCGACCTCGGGGGTGCACGCGGCACATCGCCCGCAGGCGAGCCACCGCGGGTCGCCCCACACGGCGCGTCCCCCGCCCGCGAGGTGGTCCGCCAGCAGCTGCTCGAGCCGTGCGCGCCGGACGCTGTAGACGGACAGGACGTCACCGAGCGGCACGTCGCGGACCTCGCCGTCGCCGAGCACGAGCCGGGCGACCGGCGCGACCGGCACACCGGCGTCGTCGAGCAGCGCCGCGTAGGCCGCCACCTGCAGCAGCGCCGGGACGTTCTCGTGCCGAGCGAGCTTGGTGTCGCTGACCACCCACCCGGCCTCGCTCCGCTCGAGGAAGTCGGCGCGCCCGACGAAGGCGCCGTCGAAGAGGGTCGCCTGCGACAGCACCGCGGCGTCCGAGGCGAGGGCCTCGAGCGTGGAGTCCATCGCGGCGGCCAGGCCGTCGCGGGTGTACACCGGGGACGGCAGCTGCCGCACCCGCCCGGGGTGGAGCTGCCCCAGCCGGCGCAGCTCGGCGTTCTCGTGCTGGTCGCCGAGCTGGGCGACGCGGCGGAGCATCGGGTCGTCGGGGTCCTCGACCGGCGCGCGCAGCCCCCGGACGACGTCGAGGCCTGCGACGAGGGCGAACTCGCAGGCCGAGGCCGTGCGCAGGTCGCTGGCGCTGGTGACCAGCCGCCCGTCGTCGAGGAGGAACATGCCTCGAACGTACGCCGCCCCACCGACACCCCCACCGGATGCCTCCAGCGTCCCACCGGGGGCCCCCGCGACCAAGGGCACGACCCGGTGA
>JACXUW010000251.1 GCA_014763705.1 Micrococcales bacterium
GAGGTGCCGCCGGCCGGTGCCCCCGCGGTCGGCGAGACCTTCGTCGGCCGCGCCGCGAGCGCCCCGGCCGGCGGCACCTCGACCCGTGACCTCGTGCTCGCCGGCCTCGCCGGGGCCGCCATCGCCCTCGCCGGCGTCGCGCTCGGCGCCCGGATCGGGAGGCGTCGCTGATGCGTGCGTTCACCGTCGCCGCCGTGCAGGTCGCCCCGGTCACCGGAGCGCTGACCGCCGACTCGGTCACCGCCAACATCGACCGCTGCATCGACTGGACGCGGCGCTGCGTCGAGGCCACCGGCGCCGAGCTCGTCGTCCTCCCCGAGTCGTGCACGACCGGCTTCACCCCCGGCTGCCCGACCGAGGAACTGTGGGAGCTGGTCTCGGAGGTCCCCGGCCCGGTGACCCGTCGCCTCGCCGACCTCGCCGCGGAGCTGGGCATCCACCTCGTCTTCGGCACCTACGAGCGCGGCGCGACCCCCGACGTCGTCTACAACGCGTCGGTGCTCGTCGACCCGCGCGGCGAGGTCGTCGGCGTCTACCGCAAGACCCACCCGTTCTGCTCCGAGGCGGTCTCCGGCGGTGGCTGGGTGACCCCCGGCGACACCGTCACCGTCGTCGACACCGAGCTCGGCCGGATCGGGATGATCGTCTGCTTCGACGGCGACTACCCCGAGCTCTCCCGCATCCAGGCCGTGCAGGGCGCCGAGGTCATCTGCCGCCCGTCCGCCCTGCTGCGCAGCGCCGACCTCTGGGAGCTCACCTCCCGGGCGCGCGCCTACGACAACCACGTGTTCGTCGTCGGCGCCAACGCCACCGGCACCGACGCCGCCGGGGTGCACTACTTCGGCAACAGCCACGTCGTCACCCCGATCGGGCACATCGTCGCCAAGGCCGCCTCCCACGAGGGGTGGGTCTCCGCACGCCTCGACCCGGCCGAGGCCCTGGCGTCGCTGACCCCCGGCTCGAACGTCGGCCAGGGGTTCGACCACCTGCGCGACCGCAACCTCGACCTCATCCGGAACCACCGCGAGGAGCTCGAGGCCCCCGCCAAGTCCTCCTTCCCGCACGCCTGAGCGACCCCTTCCCGACACGGGCCGGACGAACCGGATCCGACCCCACCGGCGTGTCGCCGGCCGGGAGGGGTCACACTGCACTGTGACGTCACGACGCCCCGCGGCCCCGACCAGCTACTCCGCACGCAGCCCCTTCCGGGCGGCGGAGGTGGTCCCGGTGGAGGTGTTCGAGGTCGGCGACCGGGTCACCCACGACCGGTTCGGGATGGGCCGGGTCATCGTCCTCGAGTCGGCCGCGGTGCTCGTCGACTTCGGCGCGCAACGGGCGCGGGTCACCAGCCCGTACACGCGGCTCACCAAGCTCTAGCCCGGTCCGCGTCAGCCGGCGACGCGTCCGGCGGCCCACCGGGCGGTCGAGGTCATCTCGACCGGTCCGGGCCCGAGCCGCCGTTCCAGCTCGGCCCGCAGCTCCTCGCGCCGCACCTCGCCGAGCCGCTCGACGTAGGCGCCGGCCGGTCCGATGCCCTCGAGGAACGGGTCCCAGTACTCGGCGAACGTGGCGAAGCGCATCGGCACCTCGAGCACACCACCGCCGACGTCGGCGACGCCCCCGCGCGCGAGCAGGGCCTCCAGACCGCCGCTGCCCGCCGGCCGGTCGAGGGCCTGGTCCTCGGCACCGGGCCACAGGGCGGCCGCCGCGTCCCAGAAGGCCCGCAGCATCGCCATCCCGCTCGCGTAGTCCCATACGGCGGCCCCGACGACCCCGCCCGGCCGGGTGACCCGCACCATCTCGGCCACCCCGGCCTCGGGGTCGGGGACGAAGTTGAGCACGAGCAGGGCGAGCGCGACGTCGACCTCGTCGTCGTCCAGGGGCAGTGCCTCCGCCGTGCCCGGGAGCACCCGCACCGCGTCGCCCAGCCGCTCGCGGGCCGCCGCGACGAACGGCGGCGCGGGGTCGACCGCCGTCACCCGGCAGTCCGGGGCCCGGCGCAGCAGCTCGGCGGTGAGGTTGCCGGTCCCGCACCCGACGTCGCACGCCGAGGAGGGCGCGGGCGCCGGAGCGACCGCGTCGAGGAAGGAGGGCGCGAGTGCCGTGCTCCACCGGCCCATGAACCGCTCGTAGGCGGCCGCGTCACCGAACACCGGCCCAGCGTGGCACCGGCCGGGCCCGCGCGCCAGACCCGCCGGGCCCGGTTTCCGCCGACGGCCGACGGGCCCGTGGTCCGAGCCGATACGCTCGCCGACGAGGGCGCCCGCGCAGGAGGCGCTCCCGATCGAGGCCCGGGGCGGGAAAGGACTTCACCGATGCAGGTCGCGATGCTCGTCATCGGAGGGGTGGGCATCCTCCTGCTCCTCGTCTCGCTGGTCCTCGGCGACCTGCTCGACGGCGTCCTCGACAGCGTCGGACCCGACGCCCTCTCCGGGCTGGCCGTCGCCGGCTTCCTCGCCGCCTTCGGCTTCGTCGGGGCCCTCGTCCTCGACGCCGGCGCCTCGAGTGCGGTCGCCATCCTCGCCGGGCTCGTCGCCGGTGTCGCCGCGGGGGCGGGGGCCGGGTACGCGAGCACGCGCCTCATGCGCGGCGGCGACGAGGCGAACGTCCGCTCGGCCGGCCTGGTCGGCCTGTCCGGCACCGTCATCGAACCGGTCCCCACCGAGGGCTACGGGATGGTCAGCGTGGTCGCCTCCGGGCACATCACGCGGCTCAACGCCCGCGCCGACGAGCCCCTGCCCAGCGGGGCGGCGGTCGTCGTCACCGCGGTCCTCAGCCCGACGTCGGTCAAGGTCGCGCGCAAGCAGGACTGACCCCGACAGCCACCCGCCGCACGGAACCGGGGGACCGTGCGGCGCGTCCATCTCCTCACCCCGTTCACCCTGGGTGCCACCGCGCACCCGGAAAGGTCAGGAACCATGTTCGGCGTCTCGGTCGGCCTCGTCGCCGTCCTCGGGCTCGTGCTCCTCGTCGTCCTCACCGGTCTCGTCATCGCCTCGCGCTACCGCGTCGCCGGACCGAACGAGGCGTTCATCGTCACCGGGCGCAAGGGCAAGGAGGTGAAGAACCCGGAGACCGGCGAGATGTCCACCGACCTCTCCGGCCAGAAGGTCGTCATGGGTGGCGGCGTCTTCGTCGTCCCGTTCGTCCAGCGCCTCCACATCCTCGACCTCTCCAGCCGCCGGATCATGGTGCAGATCCGCGGCGCGGTCTCGGGCCAGGGCGTCAAGCTCAACCTCGACGGCGTCGCCATCGTCAAGGTCGGCGGCAACGAGGACTCCATCCGGGCCGCCGCCCAGCGCTTCCTCACCCAGCAGGGCGAGGTCGAGACCTTCACCCAGGAGACGCTCGCCGGCTCGCTGCGCTCGATCGTCGGCTCGCTGACCGTCGAGCAGATCATCCGCGACCGCGCGGCGTTCGCCCAGCGGGTCGCCGACGAGGCCGAGTCCTCGCTCACCGGCCAGGGCCTGGTCCTCGACACCTTCCAGATCCAGGACATCACCGACGACGGCACCTACCTCTCCGACCTCGGCCGCCCCGAGTCGGCCAAGGTCGGCCAGCTCGCCGCGATCGCCGAGGCCAACGCCCGGCAGGCCGCCGAGCAGGCGCGGATCGTCGCCGAGCAGGAGATCGCGGTCAGCCAGCGCCAGCTCGCGCTGAAGACGGCCGAGATCAAGGCCGAGACCGACGCCGCGCAGGCCCAGGCCGCCGCGGCCGGTCCGCTCGCCCAGGCCGACCGCGACCAGGCGATCCTCACCGAGCAGGAGAAGGTCGCCGTCCGCCAGGCCGCGCTCAAGGAGCGCCAGCTCGACACCGAGGTCCGCAAGCCGGCCGACGCGGCCCGCTACCGCGTCGAGCAGGAGGCCGAGGCCTCGCGCAACGCCGCCATCGCCGAGGCGGAGGCCCGCAAGGCGGCGAGCATCGCGGCGGCCCAGGCGGACGCCGAGAAGGCGCGGCTCACCGGTGAGGCCGAGAAGGCCCGTCGCACCGCGCTCGCCGAGGCCGAGGCCATCGAGGGCTCCCGCCGCGGCGAGGCCGACAAGGCTCTGCGCGTCGCGCAGGCCGAGGCGACCCGGGCCGAGGGCGAGGCGCAGGCGAGCGCCATCCTCGCGACCGGTCAGGCCGAGGCCGAGGCGATGAACAAGCGCGCCGACGCCTTCGCCCGGTACAACGAGGCCGCCGTCCTCCAGATGCTCGTCGAGGTCCTGCCGCAGGTGGCGCGCGAGGTCGCCGCGCCGATGGCGGCCATCGACAAGCTGACCGTCGTCTCCACCGACGGCGCCGCCGCGCTGCCGAAGCAGGTGACGGACAACCTGACCCAGACGATGGCGATGCTGCAGAACACGACGGGCGTCGACCTCCAGGCGCTGCTCCAGCGCTTCACCGGCTCGGCCACCGAGGCGGCGGTCGCTGCCACCCCCGCACCCGACGCGAGGGAGTGACTAGCCTGCACGGATGCTCCGGAGACTCCTGCGACTCGCCGTGGCGGCGGTCGTCGCCGTGCTCCTCGTCCTCGCCCTCGGCTGGGCGGGCCTGCGGTGGGTGCTCCCCCACTACCAGCCCGCCCTCGAGGGCGGTGAGCGCTACGGCATCGACGTCTCGGTGCACCAGGGCGGCATCGACTGGCGGGCCGTCGCCGGGGACGGGATCGAGGTCGCCTACCTCAAGGCGTCGGAGGGGTCGACCTTCGTCGACGACCGGTTCGCCGAGAACTGGGAGGCGGCCCGGGAGGCCGGCGTCGGCGTCGGCGCCTACCACTTCTTCACGCTGTGCAAGGAGGGCACCGAGCAGGCCGCCAACCTCCTGGGCCGGCTGCGGGCCGTCGGCGCGGACGCCTCGACCTCGCTCCCGCCGGTGGTCGACCTCGAGCTGAGCGGCAACTGCGCGGCCCGCCCGCCGGCCGAGGTGGTCCAGCGCCGGCTCACCGACTTCGTCTCGACCGTCGAGGCCGGCACCGGCCAGCGGGTCCGGCTCTACGCCCTCGGCGACTTCACCGAGCGCTATCCGCTGCCCGCCGCGCTCGAGGACCGCGAGCGCTGGGTGCGGCGGCTCGTCCTGCGCCCGTCCGACGACGGCTGGGCGTGGTGGCAGGTGAGCAGCCGGGCACGGGTCGCCGGCATCGACGGCCCGGTCGACCTCGACGTCGTCGCGCCGGACCGACGCCCCTGACCGCACCGCCCCTTGGCGAGGATGGCCGGGGGATGCCCGGTCCGTCGGCAGCATCTGC
>JACXUW010000252.1 GCA_014763705.1 Micrococcales bacterium
CGACCCCGGGAGCCGGCCGGCTCACCGGCGTCCAGGTAGCCGGGGCCGCCGTCTACTTCGCGCCACCACCGGACGAGGAGGACGGCCTGCCGCCGTACCCGGACGCCGCCGAGACCGCCCTCCCGGGGAAGCTCGGGCCGGGCACCGACTTCGTGCTGCTGTCGTCCGCCGGCTCGACGGCGTCGGTGCGTGCCGTCTTCCTCATCCGGGTCGGTGACGACCGCTACCAGCCGGCCCTCTTCATGCCCCGCCAGGCGCCGGCCCCGTTGCTCGTCCCGATGGCCGCGCTCCACGCGGTGAGCGACCCCGCCGGCAACCGCACCCTGCCGGTGGGGCCGCGGACCATCGACTCCGAGCGGCACCGCCTCGTCTTCCCGCAGCCCGGGGCCGTCGTCGTCCTCGAGGTGCGCTCGGCCCGCACCTTCCGCTTCCCCGTCCCCGACGAGCACCTGACGACGGCCGGCTGGGCGAGCGACGGGCGGACCATCGTCGCCACCGGGAGCAGCGGCAGCTGGCTGGTCGACTCCCGGACCGGCGAGGCCACGGCCACCGTCATCCCGGTCAACGCCGGGTGGGCCGACGTCGGGGCGACCGAGGCCGGCCCGGTCGTGCGGGGCTACTCGGGGCGCGGCCAGATCGTCGACGTCCGCTCGGTCGACGGTCCGCGCGTCGACGTCAGCGGCGAGGCCATCTCGACCACCGAGGGATGGGCCTGCCGGCTCACCTTCTTCGGCAGTGTCGAGGCGATGCAGAACCGGGTCCAGGGGCTCTTCGCCGTGCAGCGCGGCCTGCGACCGCAGCCGCGCATCCTCGCGGCGACCCGGGCGGCCGGGGTGCAGCTCGGTGCCTACCGGCCGCTCGCGTGGGGCCCGCGCGAGACCGTGCTCTTCGAGTCGCGCTCGAACGCCGCCACCGGCCGGCCCGTGCTGCGGCTGCTCGCCTGGGACGTCCTCGAGGCCCGGCTCTACCGGGTCGCCTCGCTCGACACGCCCGCCTACCCGGTGCCCGGCGCCTCCGACGACCCGTTCACCGGGGCCTGGGCGCTCTGACCCGGCGGGTGCTCAGCCCGGCTCGGGCCCCGTCGCCACGGGCCGTGAGGCGTCCTCGACCCACTCGCTCCACGAGCCGACGTACGGGACGGCGTCGATGCGCACGGTGTGCAGCGCGAGCGCCATCTGGGCCGCCGTCACCCCCGACCCGCACGACGTGCCGACCGGGGTGTCGCGGTGCACCCCGACGGCCGCGGCGCGCTCGCGGATGCGGGCCGGCGGCAGGAAGGTGCCGTCGTCGGCGAGCAGCTCGGTCATCGGGAGGTTGACCGACCCCGGGACGTGGCCGGCGACCCGGTCGATCGGCTCGACCTCGCCGCGGTAGCGCTCGGCCGACCGCACGTCGAGCAGGACCCCGGTCCGGGCCATCGTCGCGGCGCCGTCGGCGTCCAGGACCGGCACCGAGCCCGGCCGGACGACGAGGTCGCCGCGGTCCGGCGCCGGGACCTCGGTCGTCACCGCGTGGCCGGCGCGCTCCCACGCGGCCAGCCCGCCGTCGAGGACGCGCACCTGCGGGTGGCCGGCCCAGCGCAGCACCCACCACGCGCGGGCCGCCGAGAGCGAGGTGCGCTGGTCGTAGACGACGACCTCGTCGTCGTCGCCGACCCCGCACGCGCGCAGTGCCTCCTGGAGCACCTCGGGGTCCGGCAGCGGGTGCCGGCCGCGGGCTCCGGGCGGGCCGGCGAGCGCGGTGTCGAGGTCGAGGAACGGGGCACCGGGCAGGTGGCCGGCGGCGTACAGCTCGCGCCCGGGGGTCGAGGCGAGCGTGTACTGGACGTCGAGGACGCGGACGCCGCCGCGGGCCAGCTCGCCCGCGAGGTCGTCGGCGGAGATCAGCGCACCCATCACCCCATCCAACCACCGGGGCACCGGTGGGAGAGGATGGCGGCGTGCCCCGCCGCGTCCGGCTCGTCCTCGTCCACGGCTCCCAGCTGAGCGGGGCGATGTGGGCCCGGTACCCGGCCCTCCTCGGCCCGGACGTCGAGCTGGTCACCCCCGACCTGCCGGCCCACGGCACCCGCCGTGACGAGCCCTTCACGTGGGAGGGCGCGCTCGCCACGGTCGACGCGGCGGTCGGCGGTGGCGACCCCGACGTCCCGGTCGTGCTCGGCGGGCACAGCCTCGGCGGCTACCTCGTGATGGCGTGGGCGCAGCGGCACCCGGAGCGGCTCGCCGGGCTGGCCCTGCTCGGGGCCTCGGCGGTGCCGGCGGGGGTCGGGGCCGCGGTCTACCGCACGCTGGCCCGCATCGAGCAGCGGCTCGGCGCGGACCGGATGTCGCGGGCCCTCGACCGCGAGCTCGACGCCCTCCTGCCGCCGGCGTTCGCGGCGCTGCTCAAGGAGGCCGGCTACGGGTTCGACGGCATCCCGGCGGCGTGGGCGGCGGTCATGGGGGAGTGCCGGCCCGAGATGCTCGCCGGGGTGACGGCGCCGGTCCTCCTCGTCAACGGCCAGCTCGACCAGCTGCGCGTCGACGTCCGCCGGTTCCGGCGGGCCGCCACCGCGGCACCGTGGGTCGACGTGGTCACCGTGCCGCGCGGCCTCCACGTGTTCCCGCTGACCCACCCGGCGGAGACCGTCGCGGCGCTCTGGGAGCTGGTCACCTGGGCTCGTCGATTCACGGTTCCGGGCCCGCCTCGGCGATGATGGACGGCGCCATGACCGCCACCGCGACCACCACCGCCACCGCACCCGTGCTGCCCCCGCTGCGCATCGGGCGCCACGTCGTCGAGTCGCCCGTGGTCCTCGCGCCGATGGCCGGCATCACCAACCGGGCCTTCCGCCGGCTCTGCCGCGAGTACGGGGCGGCCGGGCTGGAGGCCGGCGGCGCGTCCGGCGCGACGAGCCTCTACGTCGCCGAGATGGTCACCTCGCGCGCCCTCGTCGAACGCAGCCCCGAGACGATGCGGCTCATCTCGCACGACCCGCAGGAGCACCCGCGCTCGGTCCAGCTGTACTCCGTCGACCCGGCGACGGCCGGCCTCGCCGCGCGGATGCTCGTCACCGAGGACCGCGCCGACCACATCGACCTCAACTTCGGCTGCCCGGTGCCCAAGGTCACCCGCAAGGGCGGCGGCTCGGCGCTGCCGTGGAAGACCGACCTGTTCCGCGGCATCGTCCGTGCGGTGGTCCGGGAGGCGGCGCCGTACGACGTGCCGGTCACCGTCAAGATGCGGGTGGGCATCGACGCCGAGCACGTCACCTACCTCGACGCCGGCCGGATCGCCGAGGCCGAGGGGGTCGCGGCCGTCGCCCTGCACGGACGCACTGCGGCGCAGGCGTACTCGGGCCACGCGGACTGGGAGGCGATCGCCCGGCTCAAGGAGGCCGTCACGAGCATCCCGGTGCTCGGCAACGGCGACATCTGGTCGGCCGAGGACGCGCTGGAGATGGTCCGGCGCACCGGCTGCGACGGCGTCGTCGTCGGCCGCGGGTGCCTCGGCCGGCCGTGGCTGTTCACCGACCTCGCGGCCGCGTTCGCCGGCTCCGGCTACCGGGTCGAGCCAGGGCTGCGCGAGGTGGCCGCCGTGCTGCGCCGGCACGCCGAGTACCTCGTCGAGTTCTACGACGGCGACGAGCTGCGCGGTTGCCGCGACATCCGCAAGCACATCGCCTGGTACCTCAAGGGCTTCCCGGCCGGTTCGACCGTGCGCAACCAGCTGGCCCTCGTCGACTCCCTCGCGGCGCTGGACGACCTCGTCGCGACCCTGGACCTCCACGCCCCGTGGCCCGG
The DNA here is from genome assembly GCA_014763705.1 of Micrococcales bacterium. GTDB lineage: Bacteria > Actinomycetota > Actinomycetes > Actinomycetales > Dermatophilaceae > Phycicoccus. The sequence goes on from JACXUW010000252.1 coordinate 3,783, forward strand.
CGAGCCGGCCGAGGGCCCGCGCGGCCGGGCGGGCTCGCCGCGGGTCGTCGCCCTCCCGGAGAACTGGCTCCGCTCGCGCGAGCTCGACGACGCCCAGCGCGCCCAGGTGGCCCAGGCCGAGCTGTCGGTCTCCGGCGGCTGAGCCCGCCCGAGCGCCCGGTCAGGCCCGGTGGTCGTCCCGGCCGAACACCCCGACGGCCACCCAGGCGAGCGCCACGACCACCCCGCCGATCGCGGCGTAGCCCTTGGGGGCACCGCCGTCGAAGAGGGCGAAGCTCGCGCCGTAGAGCAGCGTGATGGCGAGGGCGGTGAAGGCGAGGTACTTCCGGTCCATGTCCTCGACCCTAGGGGCGCTCGCCGGGCGCCGGGTCCACCGACAGGCTGACCGACGCGTCCACCGGCGGGAGGGTCGTCGCCCGGTCAGCCGCCGACGAGGAGCCCGGTGACGACGAGACCGACGGCGACGAGGGTGACGGGGAAGGCCCGGGCGGTGCGGACCCGACCGGCGAGGACGGCGCCGAGCGCACCGGCGACGAGCAGGCCGGTGCCGACCGGCCCCGGACGGGAGGGCCCCACGGCGAGGACGACGGCGGCGACGCCGACGAGGCCTGCCGTCACGAGGAGGGAGCGCCGGGCCCCGAGCCGCTGGGGCAGGCCGCGGACACCGGCCGCGAGGTCGTCCGGGGTGTCGGCCGCCGCGTTCGCGAAGTGCGCGCCCGTGCCGAGGAGGGCCGCGGCCACGACGACGTCGGCGCCGGGCCAGCCCGCCACCGGCGCGGCGTGGAAGACGGCGAGCGCGAGGAGGGCGAAGGCCAGGGCGTAGGGGGCCGGACTCGCGGGCGTGCGCTTGAGCCCGAGGTTGTACGCCCACCCGCAGGCGACGCCGAGGAGGTGCAGCAGCCCCGCGACCGTCCCGAGGGCCAGGGACGCCGGGACGCAGGCGAGCGCGGCGACCGCAGACGCGGCCCACAGCGTGCGACCCGACACCGCACCGGTGACCGTCGGCTTGTCCGGCCGGGCCGCGGCGCGGTCCGCCGCGACGTCGTGGGCGTCGTTCGACCAGCCGATCGAGAGCTGGCCGGCGAGGACTGCGACCCCGACGAGGAGCACGGTCCGCGGGGGCTGCCCGGCCGGCAGCGCCGCGACGAGGACCGCGAAGGTGGTCACCGCGACGGTCGGCGCCGGGTGGCTGGCGCGCGCGAGGGCGTTCGCTCGGTCGGCCGCGGTCACCGCCCGAACCTACTCGGGGCAGCCGGCGGGTAGGTTCGGGAGCGTGTCGGTCATCGCCTCAGCGCACGGGGTCGTGCCCGAGCAGTGCGTCACCCAGGCCGAGGTGACCGCCGCGCTCGGCGACCTCGTGCTCCGCGACGCCCCGCAGCGCCGGGCCCTCCTCGAGCGGGTCCACGCCTCGGCC
>JACXUW010000253.1 GCA_014763705.1 Micrococcales bacterium
CACCGCAGCGGGTACGGAGACGTCCGTGGCCGACATCGACGACGACGTCTCCGCGGCGGACGACGCCCGCACCCCACCCGGCGAGTGGGGCGGTCCGCGCCCCGAGGCGGCCGAGCAGCCGGCCGCCGCCGAGACGCCGGTCGTCGAGGACGAGCCCGCCTCCGAGCCGGTCGAGCCGGCCGGGGAGCCGGTCTCCCGGCAGGCCGACGAGGCCGTCTCGGGCGACACCCCGGAGCAGCCGGCGTCCGAGGACGCGCCCACCGAGGACGCGCCCACCGAGGGCGTGCCCACCGAGGCCGCGCCCACCGAGGACGACGCGCCGACCAGGGACGAGGCCGCCGAGGTCGTCGAGGACCCCGGCCACGGCGCCTTCACCGAGCCGGAGGAGCCGGTCGCCGACGCCGAGGACCCCACCCCCGAGCGCGACTGGAGCGCCGACGAGGCCGAGATGCTCGAGGAGAACCGGGAGCGCGGCGACCGGCTCGCCGAGGAGCGCGCCGAGATGGACCGTGAGGCCGCCGACGCCGGGATGGAGCCGGTCGACCCCGCGTCCGCGGAACCGCTGCCCGAGGAGCCCGAGACGGAGGACGTCGCCGACGAGCAGCCCGGGCCGGAGGCCGCCGAGGACCCCCAGCCGGAAGGCGTTGACGAGCAGCCCGAGCCGGAGGCCGGCGACGACCAGCCCGCACCCGCCGAGGCATCCGGCTCCCGCCGGGTCTCGGAGTTCGACGAGATCCGCGACGGCGGTTTCGGGATGGGTTCGGCCGCCCCGCTCGACGACGGCGCCCAGCCCCTCGACCACCCGGTCCAGGCCTACCGCGACACCATGACCTACCGCGTCCCGGAGGACCCCGGCTACGACTCGGCCGACCCCGACGTCTGGTTCTACGACGCGGCCGCCGCCGAGCGCAGCGGCTTCCGGCGCTCCGAGGGCTGAGCCCCGAGGCACGCGAACGGCGGCGCGCCGCGGTCCCGAGGGGTCCGGCGCGCCGCCGCCGCTGTGTGGCGTGACACACGTGCTGAATCCCTCGGCCCGACCCGCTAGGTTCGGTCGGGACCGCCCCTGCGTCGGAGAGGAAGCCCAGTGCGCATCGGAGTCCCTCGCGAGTCCCGGCCCGGGGAGACCCGTGTCGCGGCCACGCCGAAGACCGTCGAGCAGCTCGTCGGCCTCGGCTACACCGTCTTCGTCGAGACCGGTGCGGGTGCGCGCGCGAGCTTCACCGACGACGCGTACCGCCAGGCGGGCGCCGACGTCATCGAGGACGCGGTGTGGAACGCCGACGTCGTCCTCAAGGTCAACGCGCCGTCCGAGGCCGAGCTGGGCCGGCTGCGTCCCGGCCAGGTCCTCGCCGCCCTGCTCTCGCCCGCCCTCGCCCCCGAGCTCGTCGAGCAGCTGGCTGCGCGCGGGGTCACGGCGCTGGCGATGGACGCCGTGCCGCGCATCAGCCGGGCCCAGTCCCTCGACGTCCTGTCCTCGATGGCCAACATCGGCGGCTACCGGGCGGTCGTCGAGGCCGCGCACGAGTTCGGCTCGTTCTTCACCGGCCAGGTGACGGCGGCCGGCAAGGTGCCGCCGGCCAAGGTCCTCGTCGTCGGTGCCGGGGTCGCCGGGCTCGCCGCGATCGGCACCGCGAACAGCCTCGGCGCGGTCGTGCGGGCCTTCGACGCCCGACCCGAGGTGGCCGAGCAGGTCGAGTCGATGGGCGCCGAGTTCCTCCGCATCGACGTCGCCGACGAGGGCCCGTCCGCCGACGGGTACGCGAAGGAGACCAGCGCCGACTTCGACGCCAAGGCCGCCGAGCTCTACGCGGCGCAGGCCGAGGACGTCGACATCGTCATCACGACCGCGCTCATCCCCGGGCGGCCGGCGCCGCGGCTGCTCACCGAGGAGATGGTCGCCTCGATGAAGCCGGGCTCGGTCGTCGTCGACATGGCGGCGGCCAACGGGGGCAACGTCGCCGGCACGGTCGCCGGCGAGAAGGTCGTCACCGAGAACGGGGTCACGATCCTCGGCTACACCGACCTCCCCGGGCGCCTGCCGACCCAGGCCAGCCAGCTGTACGGCACCAACCTGGTCAACCTCATGAAGCTGCTGACCCCCGAGAAGGACGGCGAGCTGCATCTCGACCTCGACGACGTCGTCCAGCGCGGGATGACCGTCGTGCGCGACGGCGAGGTGCTGTGGCCGCCACCACCGGTACAGGTCTCGGCCGCGCCGGCGCCCGGCACCGACGTCGTCACCGTCGACACCGCGGCGGCCAAGCCGGCACGTCAGCCGATGAGCGGGCAGGCGAAGCTGGGCCTGGCGGCGGCCGGCGCCGTGCTCTTCCTCGTCGTCTCGGCCTTCGCCCCGCCGCCGTTCCTCGGTCACTTCATGGTCTTCATGCTGTCCGTGGTCATCGGGTTCTACGTCATCGGCAACGTGCACCACGCGCTGCACACCCCGCTGATGTCGGTGACCAACGCGATCAGCGGCATCATCGTCGTCGGTGCGCTGCTCCAGGTCGGGCGGGGCAGCGCGGCGGTCACGGTGCTGGCCTTCGTCGGCATCCTCGTCGCGAGCATCAACGTCTTCGGTGGGTTCCGGGTGACCGCCCGAATGCTCGAGATGTTCAAGCGCGAGGAGCCCGCCCGATGAGCTCGACCCTCGTGCAGGGCGCCTACATCGTCGCCGGCCTGCTCTTCATCCTCGCCCTCGCCGGTCTCTCCCGGCACGAGTCCGCGCGCCGGGGCAACCGGTTCGGCATCGCCGGGATGGCGGTCGCGCTCGTCGTCACCGTGCTCGCCGCGACCGCCGGCCTGCGCGAGAGCAGCGGCGGCCTGAGCGTCGAGACCGGCGGCTCCGGCTGGCTCGGGCTGCTGCTCATCCTCGTCGCGATGGCCATCGGCGCGGTCATCGGCCTCGACCGCGCCCGCAAGGTCGAGATGACCGGCATGCCCGAGCTCATCGCGATGCTGCACAGCTTCGTCGGGCTCGCGGCGGTCCTCGTCGGCTGGAACTCCTCGTACGAGGCGACCGCGTACCCGACGATCCACGACGTCGAGGTCTTCGTCGGCGTCTTCATCGGCGCGGTGACCTTCACCGGCTCGATCGTCGCCTTCCTCAAGCTGTCGGCGCGCATCCCGTCCCGACCGCTGACGCTGCCGTTCCGCAACCAGCTCAACCTCGGCGCGCTCGGGCTCTTCCTCGTCCTCACCGTCGTCTACACGCTGCTGCCCGAGAGCGCCGTCTTCGGCCGGCACGCCCTGCTCGGGCTGGTCACGCTCCTCGCGCTCGCGCTGGGCTGGCACCTCGTGGCCTCGATCGGCGGCGGCGACATGCCCGTCGTCGTCTCGATGCTCAACAGCTACTCCGGCTGGGCGGCGGCCGCGGCGGGGTTCCTCCTCGGCAACGACCTGCTCATCATCACCGGGGCGCTCGTCGGCTCCTCCGGTGCCTACCTCTCGTACATCATGTGCCGCGCGATGAACCGCTCGTTCATCTCGGTCATCGCCGGCGGCTTCGGGGTCGAGGGCGGCACCGCGGCCGCCGACGACACCGACTACGGCGAGCACCGCGAGATCACCGCCGAGGGTGCCGCGGCGCTGCTCACCGACGCGCACTCGGTCGTCATCACCCCCGGTTACGGGATGGCCACCGCGCAGGCCCAGCACGCGGTCGCCGACCTCACCAAGCGGCTGCGGGCCCAGGGCGTCGACGTCCGCTTCGGCATCCACCCGGTCGCCGGGCGGCTGCCCGGGCACATGAACGTGCTGCTCGCCGAGGCCAAGGTCCCCTACGACATCGTCCTCGAGATGGACGAGATCAACGACGACCTCGCCGAGACCGACGTCGTCCTCGTCATCGGCGCCAACGACACCGTCAACCCCGCCGCCGCCGAGGACCCCACCTCCCCGATCGCCGGGATGCCGGTGCTGCGGGTCTGGGAGGCCAAGGACGTCATCGTCTTCAAGCGCTCGATGGCCACCGGGTACGCCGGCGTCCAGAACCCCCTGTTCTTCCGCGAGAACACCCAGATGCTCTTCGGCGACGCCAAGGAACGCGTCGAGGACATCCTCAAGGCCCTCTGACGCCACGGACCCGCGGAGTCGTGTGCCGAGGTGGTCGTCCCGGCGACCACCTCGGCTCACGACGCCGGTGGGCGGCCTCGGTAGGCTTCCCGGCGTGAGCGACACCGACCAGCCGACGTCCATCACCTACGCCGCGGCCGGGGTCGACGTCGAGGCGGGTGACGAGGCCGTCGAGCTGATGAAGGACTCGGTGCGCCGCGCGACCCGGCCGGAGGTGCTCGGCGGGCTCGGCGGCTTCGCCGGGATGTTCGACGCGAGCGCGCTGGCCCGGTTCCGACGGCCGGTGCTGGCCACCTCGACCGACGGCGTCGGCACGAAGGTCGCCATCGCCCAGGCCCTCGACCGGCACGACACGATCGGCGTCGACCTCGTCGGCATGGTCGTCGACGACATCGTCGTCTGCGGGGCCGAGCCGCTCTTCATGACCGACTACATCGCCTGCGGGAAGGTCGTCCCGGAACGGATCGCGGCCATCGTCTCCGGCATCGCCCGGGGCTGCGAGCAGGCGCGGGTCGCGCTCGTCGGCGGCGAGACCGCCGAGCACCCGGGCCTGCTCGACCCGGACGAGTACGACGTCGCGGGCGCGGCCACGGGAGTCGTCGAGCACGACGAGGTCCTCGGGCCGCAGCGGGTCGAGCTCGGTGACGTCGTCCTCGGCCTCGCGAGCAGCGGGCTGCACTCCAACGGATACTCCCTCGTCCGTCGGGTCGTCGCGCACGCCGGGTGGGCGCTCGACCGGCACGTCGAGGAGTTCGGCCGCACCCTCGGCGAGGAGCTGCTCGAGCCGACCCGGGTCTACACCGCCGACCTGCTCGACCTCGTGCGGCTCGACGGCGTCGACGTCCACGCGCTCTCACACGTCACCGGCGGCGGGCTCGCCGCCAACCTCGCCCGCGTCCTGCCGCAGGGCGTCCACGCCCGCCTCGACCGGGCGTCGTGGACCCCGCCCGCCGTCTTCTCGACCGTCGGGACGCTGGGCAACGTCCCGCGCGCCGACCTCGAGCGCACCCTCAACATGGGCGTCGGCTTCGTCGCCGTGCTGCTCGCCGCCTCGGTCGACGCCGCGACGGCGCACCTGGCCGCCCGTGGCATCGACACGTGGGCCATGGGCGAGG
>JACXUW010000705.1 GCA_014763705.1 Micrococcales bacterium
GCCGGTGTCGACACCGGCCGCGCCGTGCGCCGCACCCGGGGGGTGCTGCTCTGGGCCCTGGCCGTCGTCGTCGGTGGCGCCCTCCTCGCCCTCGTCGCCGGCGGCGAGCCCCCCGAGGAGTACCTGCACCCGGACGGCACCGGGCAGGGCGGCGCCCGCGCCGTCGTCGAGGTCCTCGGCGACCACGGCATCGACGTCGAGGTGGTCAGCACCTCCACCGCGGCCGTCGACGCCACCCGCGACGGCGACACCGTCGTCGTCGGCAACTCGGACCTGTTGACCGACACCGCGTTCGAGCGCCTGCTGCGCGGCACCCGCTCCGCCGACCGCGTCGTCCTCCTCGACGCCGCCCCCGGCGTGCTGCGCTCGGTCGACCTCGGCGTCGTCGCGAGCCCGGCCGACGGCGACTCCGAACGACCCGACTGCTCGCTGCCCTGGGTGCACGGCGGCGAGCGGGTCACCCACATCTCCCGGGCCATCACCGCCTCCGGCGACGCCCTGCCGAGCGGTGCCCGCGGCTGCTGGCCGACGACCTCGGGCCGAGGCGGCGAGCCCCCCGCGTACGCGGCCGTCGAGCTGCCGGCCACCGGCGACCACGCGCCCGTGACCGTCGTCGGCTTCCCGGACGCCGCCACCAACCGGTTCGTCACCGAGGGTGACGACGCCGCCCTCGTCCTCCGCCTGCTCGGCGGTTCGCCGCACCTCGTCTGGTTCCACCCCGGCCCGGAGGACGCCACGGCCAACCCCGCCCGCGACGCCCCGTCGGTCTGGCCCGAGTGGACCGCCCCCGGGCTCGTCGTCGTCGCCCTCGCGTTCGTCGCGTTCGCCGTGGCCCGGGGCCGGCGCCTCGGCCGGCTCGTGCCCGAGCCGCTGCCCGTCGTCGTCCGCGCGGCCGAGACGACCGAGAGCCGCGCCGAGCTCTACCGCGCCGCCGCCGACCGAGGGCGGGCCGCGCGCGTCCTGCGCTCGGCGACGACCGGCCGGCTCGCCACCCGCCTCGGCCTGCCGGCG
>JACXUW010000706.1 GCA_014763705.1 Micrococcales bacterium
AACGGCACTGGCGCGCCGACCTCGGCCGCTGGGCCTGGGAGGACCACGGCCGCCCCGGCAACCAGAAGGTCGTCGCCGCGCCCGGCGCCGCGATGCTCGACGAGAAGTTCTTCGTCACCACCGAGACCGGCAACGTCTGGGAACGACAGTGGCGCGCCGACCTCGGCCGCTGGGCCTGGGAGGACCACGGCCGGCCGACCGGGACCAGCGCGCAGACCGCCTGCGGGGCCGCCATGATGGACTCGAAGTTCTTCGTCGGAGCCTCGAACGCCCATCTCTTCGAGCGGTTCTGGACGGGTGAGGAGTGGACGTGGGTCGACCACGGCACGGCCTTCCACGACACCGGCCAGCACGTCATCGGGTCACCCGAGACCGACCCCGCCATCGTCATCGCGATCATGGGGGACGGTTTCGACGAGGGCTCGATGGACGAGTACCGGCAGGTCGTCGAGGACGAGGTGGCAGCCGCCTTTCGGCTCGACCAGCTGGCCGGCCACGCGGACCGGCTCCAGGTCGTGCGCATCGACACGGTGAGCCCGGTCGACGGCGTGTGGGAGCAGACCTGGGACGAGCACGGGACCGTCGCGACGGCAGCGGACGACACCCTCGTCAGCGAGACCTTCCGCCCCTCACGGCTCGGCCTGGTGAGCACCGAGGTCTGGGCTCGCTGCTGGATCGTCCCGAGCGACTTCACGACGGAGCGGATCGACAGCATCCGCAACCGTTTCGCACCGGCCGCCACGAACGTCGTCGTCGTCGTCAACAGCGACAAGTTCGGGGGCTGCAACCGAGGCTCGATGGCCGCGTTCACCAAGACCTCGGACAAGACCGTCATCGCACACGAGATGGGGCACAACCTCTTCGGCCTCGGCGACGAGTACCACAACGGGACCTCGGCGTTCAGCGGCACGCGGGGCGAGCCGAACCTCAGCGAGGTCGCCTCTCCACGCAGCTCCCTGCGCTGGGGCGACCTCGTCGCGGCGACGACCCCGCTCCCCACCCTCGAGGG
>JACXUW010000707.1 GCA_014763705.1 Micrococcales bacterium
CCTCCGCGAGCGGGCGCGCCATCCGCACCTCGGACCACGTGGGGCGGAAGGTCATGTGCCAGACGCTCCGCCTGACCGACCGGGCGAGCTCGCCGACGCCGGCGTCGAAGGCCGGGGCGAGGCCGCCGAGCGAGCGCATCCGGGGGTCGCCGGCCACCGCGAGCCCGTGGACCCACCGGAAGTAGGCCCCGGCGTCCGCCGCGTGGCCCGCGCGCCTCTCCGGCCGCCCCATGACCCTCCTCCCCGGGAGTGGACTGCGAGTTCTCGCAATCTCGCTGGCACCCGTCCGGGCGCTGGCACCACAGTAATGGGGCGACGGCCGCCGCAGACGGTGGGTCGTCGCGCCACGTGGGACCTCCGGGGCGGAGAGCAGGCGTGGTCGGGTGCACCGTTCCAGGGGTGGGGGTGCCCCGGCCACGCCATCCGGCTCAGCGAGCAGCGTCCGCCGAGAGGCCGAGGGCGTCCGGGTCGTTGCTCGTCACGACGACGATGCCGCCCGCCGCCGCGTGGCCGGTGAGCAGGCCGAGGACCAGGTGGCGGTTCGCGGCGTCGAGCGCGCTCGTCGGTTCGTGCGCGAGGAGCACCGCCGGGTCGGTGACCAGCCCGCGGGCGATCGCGACGCGCTGCTGCTGCCCGCCGGAGAGCTCCTCGACGAGGTGGTCCGCGACGTCCGTCAGCCCGACGGCGCCCAGGGCGTCGTCGGCGAGTGGGCCGGCGTCCGGTCCGCCGCGCAGCACCGAGGGCAGCAGGAGGTTCTCGCGGGCGGTGAGCGTCGGGAGGAGCGCGTAGTCCTCGGGGACGAGGACGACGCCCGCCGCGACCGCGGCCTCGGCGCCACGCACCTCGTGGTCGCCGAGCCGGACGCGCCCGGCCGCCGGCGGCAGGACGCCCGCCAGGGTCCACAGCAGCCGGGTGGTGCGGGGGGTGGCCGGGAGCGCGGTGAACGTCCCGGCGCGGTACGTGGCGTGGAGGGACGCGGCGTCGCGGGTCCCCGGACCGGAGTCGAGC
>JACXUW010000708.1 GCA_014763705.1 Micrococcales bacterium
GTCGACCCGTTCGCCGAGGGTGGTGGCGCCGCCGACGACGAAGCCGAGCTCGGCCTCGATGTCGAGCCGGATGCTCGGGCCGAACGTGGGGGCGGCGTCGGCGGGGGCCTTGCGCTGGCCGGTCGGGCGCACGACGTCGGTGCCCGAGACGACGACCGTGCCGGCGCGGCCGTGGTAGCCGATCGGGAGGTGCTTCCAGTTCGGGGTCAGGGGCTCGGAGTCGGGGCGGAAGATGCGCCCGACGTTGCTCGCGTGGTGCTCGCTCGCGTAGAAGTCGACGTAGTCGGCGACCTCGACCGGCAGGTGCATCGTCACCTCGGCCAGCGGGACCAGGTGCGGGCGGGTCCGCTCCTCGTGCACCGGGTCGGTGAGGACCTCGGTGAGCCACGCGCGGGCCGCCGACCAGGCGTCACGACCGAGGGCGAGGAACGGGTTGAGGCTCGGCTGCTCCCACGCCGCGGTGAGGTCGGGGCCGTCGCCGACGCCCACCGCGTCGCGCCCGATGCGGGCCACCGCGCTGGCGTCGAGGACGTCGTCGCCGACGCGGACGCCGACCCGCGGCGTCGTGCCGGCGGTGCTGAAGACGCCGTAGGGGAGGTTGTGGACGCCGAAGGGGTGGTCGGCTGGCAGGTCGAGCCAGGTCATGGCGCGGTGTCCTTCCGGTGCTCTGGGGTGGTGGGCAGGCCGAGGTCGGCGAGCTCGCCGAGGGGGTCGGTGACGGTGCAGCAGCCGTACGCGGTGAAGGCGGCTCGCACGCGCCGGGTGGTGCCGGGACTCCACGCGAGGACGAGGTCGGCCAGCGCCGCGGCGTCTCGCACGGCGAGGAGCCCCGCCACCTCGGTGACCGGGGCTCCCTCGAGGGCGGCCGCCGTGGCGACGAGGACGTCGAGCACGCCGTGGTTCTCCTCGGGCACGCCGTCGACCGGATAGCTGCCGCGGACCGCGTGGTGCAGTCCGCCGGTCAGCTTGAACGGGACCGGGGCGGACGTGGCCGACGTCCGGGCTC
>JACXUW010000254.1 GCA_014763705.1 Micrococcales bacterium
GTCGGGGGTATGGGGCAACATCACGATCTGCGGTTGAGGGTCTCGTCGCGATCAGGAGGGAGCAGAGGTGCAGCGCACGCAGGAGGCATCGGTCGAGGAGCTCGTCCACGCGGTCGTCGACGCGCACCTGCGGATCCGTGACCTGGTCCGCGGTCTCGCCCACGCGAAGGCCGGAGGGCGGGTCGAGCCGGGAGCCCGGTTGATCGGCCGGCTGGCCGTGCACCTGGCGGCCGAGCGGGTGGCCCTGGACCCACCGGGCTCGCCGCACCCCGCAGCCCTGGTCGAGCACGAGCGCGCGCTCACCGAGGCGGTGGAACGGCTGGACGACCTCGGGCCCGACGGCCGCTCCTTCGCCGTCCCCCTCGGGCTGCTCGCCGACGCGCTGGTACGGCACGTGGACGCGGTGGAGCGTGACGTGCTGCCCCGGTTCGCCGCCTCGCACGACGACGCCGACCTTCGTCGTGCGGTGGAGGTGCTCGGGATGGTCGACGCCGTCGACGCGGCCGAGGCGAGTTCCGCCCCAAGGGAACTGGTGGGTTTCGGGCACCGGTTGCGGGAGCTGCGCACCCTCTTCGAGGAGGCGCTGCGCGGCTGACTCGAGAACTCCTCGTCCCGAAAGCCCCACGGACCGCTCGTCCGTGGCACGGTCGAGGTCTCGGTCAAGACACCGGCCGTCTCGGGTCAGACAGTGTGCCCTCCCCGATCGACGGAGGACCGACATGACCCTGCCCGATTCCGCCACCCGCCGCCACCCGTACGCGTCCGGCGACGCAGAGGTGGAGGAGCTCCTGACACTGCGACGGGAAGCGGACGACCCCGAAGCGCAGCGTCTGCTGACCGACGCCGTCATCGAGCGCACCATCTCTCTGGCTGACGGTCTCGCACACCGCTACTCGAGTCGAGGGCTCGACCGCGACGACCTCGAGCAGGTCGCCCGCACGGCTCTCGTCGCAGCCGTGGCCCGCTACCGGCCCGGCTCGACGTCGGGCTTCGTCGCCTTCGCGGTACCCACCATCACCGGCGAGCTCAAGCGCCACTTCCGCGACTGCGGCTGGGTCGTGCGGCCACCCCGACGCGTGCAGGAGCTGCGCGCCGAGGTGGTCGTCGCCGAGGAGGAGCTCAGGCACCGGCTCGGCCGGGACGCGACGCTGGCGGAGGTGGCGGACCTGCTCGACTGCGCCACGGAGGACGTGGAGAGGGCACGAGCCTGCAGCAGCGGTTTCCGGCCCGCGTCGCTCGATGCACCGGCCCCGGCCGGTGGAACCGCGGGGGACCGGCTCCCGGAGGCGGGCGACGCGTTCCTCCGGCTGGAGATGCACGCCGACCTCGAGGCAGCCCTGAGTGGCCTGCGTGAGCGCGATCGTCGCGTGGTCCGCCTCCGCTTCGTCGAGGAGCGGACCCAGGCGGAGATCGGGCGTGAGCTCGGGGTGAGCCAGATGCAGGTCTCCCGCATCCTCTCCCGCATCCTCACCCAGCTGCGCGGGACCCTCGGCGTCGCGGCCGCCTGAGCGGACGGGGAAACGGTTCCCCGGAGGACCGTTTCCCCTCCCCACGTCCCGGGTACTCGTGCGTCACGTCGGACCGAGCGGGTCCGCACCCGACCGGGAGGAGCGGCGATGTCGAGCTCGATGGTCGTCCTCGCGCAGCGCCACGTCCCGGACGACGTCCCCACGAGCGCGAGGCGGCGATGAGCGCCGCCGCCCGGCTCAGCGACGTGGGGTCCGCGAGCTGCCGGCGCTGCGGGCGACACGTGGGGACGCTGCGCGCCGAGCTGTCGCTCGTCCCCGGCGTCCGGCCGGCCCTCTTCTGGGCCGACGCCGCGCGGCAGTGCACCTGCCCGGGGACGACCCTGCCTCGGCCCTCGATGCTCACCTCGGCGGTCCGGGTCCGGGTGCGTGAGGTCCTGGCCGTCGCCGCGGGGGCCCACTCGTGGCAGGAGCTCACGGCCCGACGCCCGGTCGACATCGTGGTGTGAGAGCGGGGTGTGTGCGCCGCCCGGTCGCGGGGTAGCGGCAGGACGCCACGCGAGGCCGTGGCACGGCGCCCGGACCTCGGGCCGCCGGCCCGTGAGGAGGAGAGCCCGATGACTGCCGAGATTCCGGCCCAGACCCAGGAGTGGCCCGGCCGCACCGACGCCCTCGACCCGCGTCCGGACCACGGTGAGGAGTCGTGGACGGGACGTGACCGGCTCGTCGGGAAGCGGGTCCTCGTGACCGGCGGTGACTCCGGCATCGGGCGGGCCGTCGCCGTCACCTTCGCCCACGAGGGGGCGGCCCTCGTCGTGACGCACCTGCCGGAGGAGGCGGAGGACGCCCGCGAGACGGTCGCGGCGGTCGAGGCCGCCGGGGGCCGGGCGGTCGCCGTCGAGGCCGACCTGCGCACGCACGACGCCGTCCGTCAGGTGGCCGACCGGGCCCGCGCGGAGCTCGGAGGCCTCGACGTCCTCGTCTCGAACGCGGCCTACCAGATGACCCACGACCGGCTCGAGGACTTCCCGCCCGAGCAGGTCGAGCGGACCTTCGCCACGAACGTCTTCGCGACGTTCTGGCTCGTGCGCGAGCTCGCCACCGAGCTCGAGCAGGCGGGCGGGAGCGTCGTCGTCACCACCTCGGTGCAGGCCTACCAGCCGGCCGACCACCTGCTCGACTACGCGGCGTCCAAGGCGGCCCTGACCAACCTCGTCGTCAACCTCGCCCAGGAGCTCGGGCCGCGGGGCGTGCGGGTCAACGCCGTCGCCCCCGGCCCGGTGTGGACCCCGCTCATCCCGGCGACGATGGCCGCCGACAAGGTCGAGGGCTTCGGCTCGACGACCCCGCTCGGGCGCGTCGGCCAGCCCGTGGAGATCGCCGCCGCCTTCGTCTTCCTCGCCTCCGACGAGGCGAGCTACGTCTCGGGCACGGTCCTCGGCGTCACCGGCGGCAAGCCGGTCTTCTGACCCCGGGGGACCGGAGGCGGGCCGGCGCCCTCACACCGCCGCCCGCCACCGGCCCGGTCAGGAGGTCCGGCCGACGCGCTCCCAGACGCGGTGCCGGGCCAGGGCGGCGAGCACCTCGGCCCCGAGCGTGGCGGCGTCGCCGCGCAGGACGCCGTGGGACCCGGCCTCGAACCCGAGCCGCTCGGCGGGCCGGGATCCGAGGACGGCGACCGCCTTGGCGTGCCGGAGGGCCTCCTCGACGAGCAGGCCGACCCGCGGGTCCACCTCCGGGACGACGCCGTCGATGACGACGTCGTCGCCGAGGGGGGTGGGCGCGTCGGCGACGACCAGCGCGTCGAGCTCGACCGACCTGGCCGTGGCCAGCGTGCGGTGGGCCTGGTCGGGGCGGCCCTCCCACACCGGCCCACCGAACGGCGCGACGAGGAGGACGGTCACCCCGGCCTCCCGCAGCGTCGTGGCGAGCGTGTCGACCTCCTCCGGGTCGGTGTCGGCCGAGACGAGGACCCCGACCTGGCGCCCGTCGACCGGCCACTCGCGACCCACCTGGGAGAGGGCCGGGCTCGGGTCGACGTCCGAGACCTCGACCTCCTCCGGCGCGGCCAGGCCGAGGCGGGTGGCCACCCGGGACGCCAGGCTCGCGTCGACCCGGGCGAGGGCGAGCAGCTGCCGCGTGCGGATGCTCGACTCCCAGCACTTGCCGAGCTCGAAGGCGTACGCGCCGACGATGTGATCCTGCTCGACGGGGCTCATGCTCAGCCAGAACAGGCGAGCCTGGCTGAAGTGGTCCGCGAACGAGGCCGGGCTGGCGCGGACCTTCCGCGCCTCCGCGGGCACCAGGGCCGGGAAGTCCTCGAGGGCCGGCTCACCGGCGCCCACGGTGAAGGGGCAGCCGCCGTCGAGGCTGTTCGGCCGGTAGGGCGCCACGCCACCGTGGACCGCGCTCTGGTGCATGCCGTCCCGCAGCATGTCGTTGACCGGCGCGTGCGTGCGGTTGATCGGCAGCTGGTCGAAGTTGGGCCCGCCGAGCCGGGTCAGCTGGGTGTCCACGTAGGAGAAGAGCCGGGCCTGCACCAACGGGTCGTCGGTGACGTCGATGCCCGGCACGAGGTGCCCGACGTGGAAGGCGACCTGCTCGGTCTCGGCGAAGAAGTTCGTCGGGGTGGCGTGCAGGGTGAGCTCGCCGATCGGCTGCACGGGGGCCAGCTCCTCGGGGACGAGCTTGGTCGGGTCGAGCAGGTCGATGCCCTCGAAGGTCTGCTCGGGGGTGTCCGGGAAGACCTGGACGCCCAGCTCCCACTGCGGGTGGGCGCCGGCCTCGATGGCGTCGTAGAGGTCGCGGCGGTGGAAGTCCGGGTCGACGCCGGCGAGCATCTGCGCCTCCTCCCAGACGAGGGAGTGCACCCCGAGCCGGGGCTTCCAGTGGAACTTGACGAGGGAGCTCGTCCCGTCGCCGGCGACGAACCGGAAGGTGTGGACCCCGAAGCCCTCCATCGTCCGGTACGACCGCGGGATGCCGCGGTCGGACATGTTCCACATCGTGTGGTGCTGCGCCTCGGTGTGCAGCGAGACGAAGTCCCAGAACGTGTCGTGGGCCGACTGCGCCTGCGGGATCTCGCGGTCCGGGTGCGGCTTGCCGGCGTGGATGACGTCGGGGAACTTGATGCCGTCCTGGATGAAGAAGACCGGCATGTTGTTGCCGACGAGGTCGAAGACGCCCTCGGAGGTGTAGAACTTCGTCGCGAAGCCGCGGGTGTCGCGCACCGTGTCGGCCGAGCCGCGGAAGCCCAGGACGGTCGAGAACCGGACGAACACCGGTGTCCTCACGTCCTTCTCCAGGAAGGCGGCCCGGGTCAGCTCGCTCGCCGTGCCGTAGCCGACGAACGTGCCGTGCGCTCCGGTGCCGCGGGCGTGGACGACCCGCTCGGGGATCCGCTCGTGGTCGAAGTGGGTGATCTTCTCGCGGAAGTGGTGGTCCTGGAGCAGGGTCGGTCCGCGCTCCCCGGCCTTGAGCGAGTGGTCGGTGTCGCGTACCCGGGTGCCGGTGGCCGTGGTCAGCCACGGGCCCTGCTGACCGAGGTCGGTCGGCTCGGCCTCGAGCGGGGCACCGGTCGCCGTCCGCGGTGCAGGGGAGCCCTGCTCGGGCTTCGGCGGCAGCGGGGGCCGAGGGTCGGTCGGCTCGGCGAGCTCGGCGGGTCGGGGGG
>JACXUW010000255.1 GCA_014763705.1 Micrococcales bacterium
CAGCCGCTCCCACGGACCGGACTCCCGCACCGTCGTCTCCACGCGCGCCCCGAGCGCCGCCGCCACCCCCTGCGCACCCTCGGCCGCGTTCACCAGCCCTTGCAGCTCACCCGCGACTTCGAACGCGTCCGTCATCGACAACCCGAGACCGCCCTCGGCCAGCTCACGACCCAGCCGCGAACACTCCTCGCGGAGTGCCGCGATGCGGCTGCTGAGCTGCCCCCTGTCCATGCCTCACCGTACCGAACTCACGTTCGAACGACAAGCCCCTGTGGACGACAGTTCGCCCTCAGCAGAACAGGATTCGACACGCGTGACGAAGGCTCAGCGACCCGCCACGCCGTCCCACTCGTCGCGCAGCATCGCGTAGGTGAAGCCGTCGACCCAGCCCAGCTCGGCGTGCCACGAGTCGCGCACGCCGTGCTGCTCGCGGCGCATCCCGACCTTCTCCATGACCTTCCACGACGCGGCGTTGTGGGCGAAGCAACCGGCCGTCACGCGACGCAGTCGGAGCTCGCCGAAGGCGATGGCGACCAGCTCGCGGGCCACCATCGTCCCGTACCCCCGCCCCCACACCTGCGGAGCCAGGTTCCAGCCGAGCAGGCCCTCGGTCCGCCGGTACGCGGACTCACCGTCCTGTCCCATGCCGTCGACCACCTCGAGGTAGCCCATGCCGACCGGGTCGTCACCGAGGAGGACGACGCAGGAGTGGTCGTGCGGGTCCCGGGGCCCGCGCAACCGGTCGCGCATCGCCACCTCGTCGACCTCGGTCCGCAGCAGCCAGCGGGTGACCTCCGGCAGCCGCCGCCACCGCAGGACCCCGTCGAGATCCGCCTCGACGGGAGGGCGCAGCACGAGGTCCGCGACGCGGCGCGGCCAGGAGACGGGGGAGGGGACGTCGAGGGAGTCGGGGGCGTCGGCGGTCATCGATCCGATCGAACCAGACGACGCGGCGCCGCTCGACCGGGTTTCCGGCCGAGCGGCGCGCCGCCACCAGCCCGAGAGTCAAGCCGCGGCGCGGCACCCCCCGCACGAGTAGAACGTGACGTCCCAGTGGTTGCCCTCGTCGGCGTACACGTTGCCGGAGGCCGCCCGGTACTGGGGCGCACCGTCTCCGCGCAGCCCGATGTAGGTGTAGGTGCCGTGGATCCAACCCGTGAGGCAGCTGGTCCGCGAGAAGTCGAGCTTGTAGCCGTTGGCGTGCGAGTACGTGCCGCTCGCGTGCCCGACCTCGGTCCCGCCGGTGATGTTGAGGGCGCACCCGCTCGCACGCCTCAGGGTCACGCCCCCGTCGACGGTCGCCTGCCGGAGGCCGTCGAACGAGGTGCACGTCGGGTTGCTGCGGGACGTGCAGCCTCCGGACGAGGACCAGGTGACGCCGGCGGCGCGGAACTGCGACTCGGCGCTCGCCTGGGTCACGGCCGAGGCCGGCCCGGCGAGACCGACGGTGGCGACGACGACGGCGAGGCCGGCGAGCAGGGTCCGGAGTGGGCGACGCACGGTCGCGCGGATGGTCGTGCGGGTGGTCGGCACGGAGGCCATGGAGGGTGTCCTTCCGGTCGTCGGGGGACGACGGCTTCGCCCCCCGGGTGGTGTCCTCCTCCACCACCATGGCTACCGGGCAGCCACCCCACCGGCAAGTCGGAGACGCCCCGGCGCGAGGATCTCCGGCGAACCCACCGGTCGGCTACAAGTCCTGCGGCGCGATTGCTAGATTGACGCCGTGTCTTCGCGCCGTCCCGCCCTGCTCGACCTCGACCCGGCCGTCGTCCGCAAGGCCCGCAGCCTGGCCCGCAGGGCAGGCAAGCCGGTCGTCGACCTCGCCCGGGCCCACACGACGGTCTCCGTCGAGCGGGCCACCCTCCGCCTCGCCGGGCTCTCCGGCGCCGACCACGAGGGCACCCCGTGGGTCAACCACCTCGTCGACGCGGTGCGCGGCGAGGTCGGCCTGGAGCACGGGGTCACCACGCCGGTCTGGGACGCGCTGCGCCGCGGCGAGGCCCCCGACCTGCTGACGCTCGCGCAGAAGGCGAGCAGCGGGGGAGTGGTCTTCCGCCTCCCCGAGGGCCGTGACCTCACCGGCTCGCGCAAGGCGGCCCGCAGCGCCGTGGCCAAGGGTGTCCGCGCCGTCGACGCCCAGCGCCGCGCCCGCGAGCGGATGGTCGCCACGGTCGGCGACGCCCCGCGCACCCCGTGGGTCTACCTCATCGTCGCGACCGGCGACATCCACGAGGACATCCCGCAGGCGCAGGCCGCGGCCCGCGAGGGGGCCGACGTCATCGCCGTCATCCGCTCCACCGGGCAGTCCCTCCTCGACTTCGTCCCCGAGGGCGCGACCCGCGAGGGGTATGCCGGCACCTACGCCACGCAGGAGAACTTCCGCCTCATGCGGGCCGCCCTCGACGAGAGCAGCCGCGAGCTCGGCCGCTACGTCCGGCTCACCAACTACGCGAGCGGCCTCTGCATGCCGGAGATCGCAACGCTCGCCGGCCTCGAGCGGCTCGACATGATGCTCAACGACTCGATGTACGGCATCCTCTTCCGTGACATCAACCCGATCCGCACCTTCGTCGACCAGCGCTTCAGCCGGCAGGTGCACGCCCGCGCCGGCATCATCATCAACACCGGCGAGGACAACTACCTGACCACCGCCGACGCCGTCGAGGCCGCGCACACCGTCACGGTCAGCCAGCTGCTCAACGAGTACTTCGCCAAGGAGGCCGGTCTCGAGGACTGGCAGCTCGGCCTCGGGCACGCCTTCGAGATCAACCCCGACCTCCCGGACTCCTTCCGGATGGAGCTGGCCCACGCCCTGCTCGCCCGGCAGCTGTTCCCGAAGGCGCCGCTGAAGTGGATGCCGCCGACGAAGCACATGACCGGCGACGTGTTCCGCGGCTACCTGCTCGACGGCTTCTTCAACCTCGTCGGGGCGATGACCGGCCAGGGCATCCTCCTCGTCGGGATGATGACCGAGGCCGTCGTCACGCCGTGGCTCTCCGACCGCGACCTGGCCCTGCAGAACGTCCGCTACGTCATGGACGCCGCCGGCGGGCTCACCGAGGACTTCCACCCGCCGCGCGACGGCTTCATCCAGACCCGGGCCCGGCAGGTGCTCTCCGAGGCCGTCGACCTGCTCGAGACCATCGTCTCGGACACGACGGCGAAGGGCACCACCTACCCGCAGCCGCTGCTCGCCGCCATCACCGACGGCACGTTCGGCGCGATGAAGCGCCCGCCGACCAAGGGCAAGGGGCTCGACGGCGTCGTCGTCAAGGCCGACGGGTACGACAACCCGGCGACCGCCCTCCTCGAGGAAGGGGCCACCCGATGAGCACGGAGACCGCCGGACCCGGCCCGATCGTGCGGCCCTACGGCGACACGACCGGCGACGGCATGGTGCAGGTCTCCTTCACCCTGCCGCTGCCGCACGACAAGCGGGCCGAGGGCGCCGCGCTGCAGCTCGCCGCGAAGATGGGGATGAGCCCCGCGCTGCTCGTCCACGCCAAGGCGATGGGCCCGCACTTCACGTTCTTCGTCGTCTACGGGTCGGTGACCCACCTCGTCGACGTGCGCGAGGTCGAGGTCGTCGAGCGTGAGTTCCCGCTCCTCGGCTCGGCCGAGGTCAACCAGGCCATCCGCAGCCACCTCGGCCGCAAGCTCGTCGTCGTCGGGGCGTGCATCGGCACCGACGCCCACACCGTCGGCATCGACGCGATCCTCAACATCAAGGGGTTCGCGGGGGAGAAGGGGCTCGAGTACTACCGCGAGATGAAGGTGGTCAACCTCGGCGCCCAGGTCCTCGTGCCCGAGCTCGTCGAGACCGCCCGCGAGGTCGGCGCCGACGCGGTCCTCGTCTCGCAGGTCGTCACCCAGAAGGACGCCCACATCCACAACACGACGACGATGTCGGCCGCCTTCCGCGAGGCGTTCCCCGCCGGCGAGGTGCCGCTGCTCGTCGTCGGCGGTCCGCGCTTCGAGGAGGGCTCGGCGAAGGCCCTCGGCGTCGACCGCGTCTTCGGCCGGGGCACGACACCCGGTGAGGTCGCCTCGTTCCTCGTCCACGAGCTCGTCGCCCCCCGCACCGTCCCCGACCCCCGAGGAGAAGAGCGATGACCCGCGCCGAGGTCGGCCAGAGCGTCACCCACCGCCGGTACGTGCCCTACTCGCACGCCCACTACGCCGGCAACCTCGTCGACGGCGCGTACAGCGTCGCGGCGTTCGGCGACGTCGCCACCGAGCTGTGCATCCGCACCGACGGCGACGAGGGCCTCTTCGCCTCCTACTCCGACGTCCAGTTCGTCGCGCCGGTCCGGGCAGGCGACGTCATCGAGATCGAGGCGCGCCTGGTGCGGGTCGGCACGCGGTCGCGCGAGATGGCCTTCGAGGTGCGCGTCGTCGGCCGCGGGGCCCCGGAGCGCGGGGAGTCGGCGGCCGACGTCCTCGACCCGCCGCTCGTCGCGACGACCGCCCGCGGGGTCGTCGTCGTCCCTCCAGCCGGGTGACCTACGGTGGGCCGGTGCCCACCCCGCCCCGGCTGCCGGCCGGCCTCGCCGCGGCCGTCCTCGCCGGCCTGGCGCTGTGGCTGTCGTTCCCCTCGTACGACCTGTGGTGGCTCGCGCCGGTCGGTGTCGCGCTGCTCGCATGGGCGACGCTGACCGCGGGCGCCCCGCGCGGCGTCCTGCTCGGCCTTGTCGCCGGCCTCGCGTTCTTCGTGCCGACCCTCTCGTGGTCGGGCGTCTACGTCGGGAAGCTGCCCTGGTTCGCCCTCGCGGTGCTCGAGGCGCTCTACCTCGCGCTGATGTCCGGGGTCGTCGGGTTCGCCGGACGGCGCCTCGTCCCGGCCGGCCACTCCCGGGCGGCGCTCCTGCTCGTGCCCCTCGGCTGGGTCGTCCAGGAGTGGGCCCGCTCGACCACGCCGTACGGCGGGTTCCCGTGGGCCCGGCTCGCCTTCAGCCAGGCCGACGGCCCGCTCGCCCACGTCGCCCGCTGGCTCGGGGCGCCGGGGGTGACCTTCGCGGTCGGTGTCGCCGGTGCCGGCCTGCTCGCCCTCGCCTGGGGACTCCTCGGGCGCCGGCCGTGGCGCGTCGTGGCCGGCGCGCTCGTCGCGGCGCTGCCGCT
>JACXUW010000256.1 GCA_014763705.1 Micrococcales bacterium
CGAGGCCTTCCGGCGGCTGGTCGAGATCTCCGCGCGGGCCCACGGCCTCGGCAGCGAGCAGTGCCTGCGCGACTACTTCCGGCTCCGGCCCGAGCAGGCGCGACCGGCGATCGCCGCGCTCGTCGCCGACGGCACCCTGCTCCCGGCGGTCGTCGACGGCTGGCACCGCCCGGTCTACCTCCACCGCGAGGCCCGCCGTCCGCGCCGGGTCAGGGCCCGGGCGCTGCTCTCGCCGTTCGACTCGCTCGTCTGGCAGCGCGACCGCGTGCGCGCCCTGTTCGGGTTCGACTACCGGCTGGAGATCTACGTCCCCGAACCCGAGCGCGTGCACGGCTACTACGTCCTGCCGTTCCTCCTCGGCGACGAGCTCGTCGCCCGGCTCGACCTCAAGAGCGACCGCGCCGCGGGCCTGCTCCGGGTGCGCCGGTGCACCTGGGAGCCGGGCCGCGGCGACGACGAGGAGCGGGCCGAGCTCGCCGAGGAGCTGGCGCTCATGGCCGGCTGGCTCGGACTGACCGCCGGCGTCGCCTCCGACCCCGCCTCCGACCCCGTCTGAGGCGGGAGGGTCAGCGCTCGCGCAGCCGTTCCCAGTGCAGCGACTCCACCGTGCGTCCGTCGGGGAGCACGTCGGCCTCGGTCTCGCGCCCCCAGATCTCGAACCCGAGGGCGTCGAGGACCGCGTTGCTGCCGATGTTGTCCTCGGCGGTCTGCGCGACGAGCCGGCGCATCCCCATCCCGCCGTCGACCCGGGGGGCGAGCGCGTGGGCGGCGACGGCCCGCGCCGCCGCCGTCGCCACGCCGCGGCCGCGGGCGCTCGGCACGACCTGGTAGCCGAGCTCGGCGGTGTCGTCGTCGAGGGTGCCCTCGTGGACGAAGAGCAGCGCCTCGCCGAGGGCCCGGCCGGTCGCGGCGTCGGCGACGCACCAGCTGACCGCCTCGCCGAGGGCCATCTTCTCGCGGCGGGTGAGCAGCCACTCGGGGAAGGTGTCGGGCTCGAGGATGCCGCGTGCCGGCATGTGGTGGGCCGGCTGGTCGCGGGGCTCGAGCGCGTCCACGTCCTCGTCGAGCCAGGGGCGCAGGACGAGCCCGCCCGCCTCGTCGGTGCGCAGGAGGTCGGGGTCGCACCACGGCGTGCGGGCCTCGAGGACGTCGTCGGGGCCGAGGCTGGCCTGCCAGGCGTCGAGCGGCGGGCCGCCGGCACCGTCCTCGAGCGACCCGGGCAGGGTGCCGTGGTGGGTGAAACCGCAGGCCCAGGCCACCCGCCACGACGCGAAGTTGCCGCGCTCGGCCCGCCAGTGCACGCGCGTGCCCCCCTCGTCGAACCACCACTGCGCGACGAGCCGGACGGCGGCGGCCATGAAGCCCCGGCCGCGCGCCCCCGGGTGCAGCGCGTAGCCGAGCTCGGCGACCCGGCCGCCGAGGCCCGGGCGCAGGTCGACGGTCCCGAGGTAGGTGCGCTCGGGGTCGTCGGCGGCGCAGAGCGCCCAGAGCCGGTTGCCCCCGGGGTCGTTCCAGCCCGCCTCGATGAGCGAGAGCCACTCGCGGCCCTGCTCCTCGCCGTACGGACGCGGGACGCTGGTCCAGCGGACCGACTCGGGGTCGGTCGCCTGCTCGACGATCCGCTCGAGGTCGGTGGGGCGGTGGGCGCGCAGCCGGACGTGGCCGTCGGTGAGCTCGGGCACGACGGCGGGGAAGGTCGCCTCGGTCATGCCGCACAGCCAACCACCGGGCACCCCCGGGAGGGAACTCGGCCGGTCCCGGCGGCCGTTGGACCCCTCGGGGTGCCCGCGCGGGCCCGGCCCGCGGTGCTCGACGACGTGCTCGACTACCCTAGGCGGGTCCGGCGGTCGGGCAGCACCCTGCCGCCCGTGCCGACTGCTCCACCACCTACCAGGGAGTCCCACTCGTGAAGATCGTCGAGAAGCTGCTGCGTGCCGGTGAGGGGCGCATCCTCAAGAAGCTCGACAACATCGCGGCGCAGGTCAACGCGATCGAGGAGGACTTCGAGAAGCTCTCCGACGCCGAGCTGCGCGAGGAGACCGACAAGTTCAAGGCGCGCCTCGCCGACGGCGAGACCCTCGACGACATCCTCCCGGAGGCGTTCGCCGCCGTGCGCGAGGCGAGCAAGCGCACCATCGGCAAGCGGCACTTCGACGTGCAGCTCATGGGCGGGGCGGCCCTCCACCTCGGCAACGTCGCGGAGATGAAGACCGGTGAGGGCAAGACCCTCGTGGCGACCCTCCCGAGCTACCTCAACGCGCTGACCGGCAAGGGCGTCCACGTCATCACGGTCAACGACTACCTCGCGGAGTACCAGTCCGAGCTGATGGGGCGCGTCCACCGCTTCCTCGGGCTCGAGACCGGCTGCATCCTCGCGACGATGACGCCCGAGGAGCGCCGCGTCGAGTACGCGAAGGACATCACCTACGGCACGAACAACGAGTTCGGCTTCGACTACCTGCGCGACAACATGGCGTGGTCCACCGACGAGCTCGTCCAGCGCGGCCACCACTTCTGCATCGTCGACGAGGTCGACTCCATCCTCATCGACGAGGCCCGCACGCCGCTCATCATCTCCGGCCCGGCCGACGCCCCGACCAAGTGGTACACCGAGTTCGCCCGCATCGCCCGGCGCCTCGAGCGCGGCGAGCTCGAGTCCGGCCGCGGCGACTACGAGGTCGACGAGAAGAAGAAGACGGTCGGCGTCCTCGAGCGGGGCATCGACAAGGTCGAGGACCACCTCGGCATCGAGAACCTCTACGAGTCGGCGAACACCCCGCTCA
Source organism: Micrococcales bacterium (assembly GCA_014763705.1). Lineage (GTDB taxonomy): Bacteria > Actinomycetota > Actinomycetes > Actinomycetales > Dermatophilaceae > Phycicoccus. The sequence goes on from JACXUW010000256.1 coordinate 2,784, forward strand.
TCGGCTACCTCAACAACGCGATCAAGGCCAAGGAGCTCTTCCACCGCGACAAGGACTACGTCGTGATGAACGGCGAGGTCCTCATCGTCGACGAGCACACCGGTCGCATGCTCGCCGGGCGCCGCTACAACGAGGGCATGCACCAGGCCATCGAGGCCAAGGAGGGGGTGGAGATCAAGAACGAGAACCAGACCCTCGCGACGATCACCCTCCAGAACTACTTCCGGATGTACGACAAGCTCTCCGGGATGACCGGTACGGCGATGACCGAGGCCGCCGAGCTCAACTCGATCTACAAGCTCGGCGTCGTGCCGATCCCGACGAACCGGCCGATGATCCGCGCCGACCAGGCCGACCTCGTCTACCGGACCGAGGAGGCCAAGTACAGGGCCGTCGTCGACGACATCGCCGAGCGGCACGCGAAGGGCCAGCCGGTCCTCGTCGGCACGGTGTCGGTCGAGAAGTCGGAGTACCTCTCCGAGCAGCTGCGGCGCCGCGGCATCCGCCACGAGGTCCTCAACGCCAAGCACCACGAGCGCGAGGCGGCCATCGTCGCCGACGCCGGCCGCAAGGGCGGAGTCACGGTCGCGACGAACATGGCCGGGCGAGGCACCGACATCATGCTCGGCGGCAACCCGGAGTTCCGGGCCGTCGCCGCCCTCAAGGAGCGCGGCCTCGACCCGCACGAGACGCCCGAGGAGTACGAGGCGGCCTGGGACGCGGCGCTCGAGGCGGCCGAGGCGCAGGTGGCGGCCGAGCACGACGAGGTGACCGAGCTGGGCGGTCTCTACGTCCTCGGCACCGAGCGGCACGAGTCGCGGCGCATCGACAACCAGCTGCGCGGCCGCTCCGGCCGACAGGGCGACCCGGGCGAGTCGAGGTTCTACCTCTCGCTCGAGGACCACCTGATGCGGCTGTTCAACGCCGGCCTCGTCGACCGCGTCATGACGACCGCGAAGCTCGAGGACGACCAGCCGATCGAGTCCAAGCTGGTCACCCGCTCGATCCAGTCGGCGCAGGCCCAGGTCGAGGCGCAGAACTTCGAGATCCGCAAGAACGTCCTCAAGTACGACGACGTCCTCAACCGCCAGCGCACCGTCATCTACGACGAGCGCCGCCGGGTCCTCGAGGGCGAGGACCTCCACGAGCAGCTGCGCTTCTTCGTCAACGACGTCGTCGAGGGCTACGTCGACGCCGAGACCGCCGAGGGCTTCGCCGAGGACTGGAACCTCGAGCGGCTGTGGAGCGCGCTGCGTGCGCTGTACCCGGTCTCGGTGACGCCCGAGCAGCTCGAGGAGGCGGCCGGTGGCCGATCGAACCTCACGGCCGAGACGCTCAAGGAGGAGCTGCTCTCCGACGCGCACCACGCGTACGACGCCCGCGAGGAGGCTCTCGGCGAGGAGGTCATGCGCGAGGTGGAGCGCCGGGTCATGCTCTCGGTCCTCGACCGCAAGTGGCGCGAGCACCTCTACGAGATGGACTACCTCCAGGAGGGCATCGGGCTGCGGGCGATGGCCCAGCGCGACCCGCTCGTCGAGTACCAGCGCGAGGGCTTCCAGCTCTGGCAGGCGATGAACGAGGCGGTCAAGGAGGAGTCGGTCGGGCTGCTCTTCCACGTCGAGGTCTCGGTCGACGAGCCCCAGGAGACGCCGGCGGTCGAGCCGGTGCACGTCTCGCAGATGCTCGGCGCGATGGCCGGCGCGGGCGGCGGCACGGACGCGCTCGCCGCCCCCGAGGCCGACGACGCGCTGGCCACGTCCCCGGCCGGCGACGCCCTCGGCGAGGACGCACCGCACGTCGAGGTCTCCGGGGTCGGGGTCGGACGGCCGCGGACCGGCGCGCTGCACTACTCGGCGCCGACCGAGACCGGCGAGGTCGAGGTCCGCGGCGACCAGGGCGGCTCGACGGCGACCCTCACCGAGGACCAGCTCGCCTCGACGCCGAAGAACGCCCCGTGCCCCTGCGGCTCGGGCAAGAAGTTCAAGATGTGCCACGGGCGCCGCTGAGCGACGGCGCCCGACCCGGCCGGCACGCGGGCCGCATCCACCACGGATGCGGCCCGCTGCTCGTCCCGGTCGGGGTGGGTGCGGCTGCCTCGCCGGGGTCGTGCTGCCTCGCCGGGCCGTCCGGGCACCCCGTCGGAGCGCGGGATCACCGGCAGGGCGATACCTGACCGGCGAAGCGTCGGCGCCGCCTCGCCGGCCGGATGCCGGTGCGGCTCAGCCGACCTGGAGCGCGCTGACCCGCCACTTGCCGTCCTGGCCGACGAGCCGCAGGGCGACCGCCCGGACCCGCGGCCCGTGCTGGACGACGACCGCGGCCTCGGCGAC
>JACXUW010000257.1 GCA_014763705.1 Micrococcales bacterium
TCGTCATGCTCGTCGTCGTCGGGGCGTACACGCTGCTCAAGCCTTCGGTGGGGGAGCTGACCCGGCTGCGCTGGAGCGGGGCCCGGCACACGACGGCCGCCGTGCTCACCGGGTTCGTCATCGGCGTCTACGACGGGGCGCTCGGGCCCGGCACCGGGAGCTTCCTCGTCTTCGCGCTCGTCGGGCTGCTCGGGTACGCCTTCCTCGAGGCGAGCGCCAAGGCGAAGATCACCAACCTCGCGACCAACCTCGGGGCGCTCACCGTCTTCGCCCCCGGCGGGCACGTCGTGCTCGGGGTCGGCGTCGTCATGGCCGTGGCGAACCTCGCCGGCGGGTACGTCGGCGCCCGGACCGCGGTCGCCCGGGGCAGCCGGTTCGTCCGGGTCGTGTTCATCGTCGTCGTCGGCGCCTTCACCCTCCGGATCGCCGGCGACCTCGCCGGCCTCTGGTAGTCGCGAACGTGTGTGAGCCAGAGGGCGGCGTAGGGCGGGAGGTGGACGTCGCCGTCGTCGCCCCACGGCAGCGCCGAGCCGGTCAGCGCGTCGACGGCGTCGGCGAGCCCCAGCTCGTGCACCCGCCACCCGGGCCAGACCCGGGCCTCGGGCGTCACGTTGTAGATGCCGGCGAAACGTCCGAGCGGGTGGTCGCGCAGCGTCACGAGGACCCCGGGGTCGTCGACCGGCCCGACGGCGGTCTCGACCGAGGCGTGCAGGTGCGGCAGGCCGGCCCGGGCCCGGACGAGGGCGACGAGGTCGCCGAAGACCCGTCCGGCGACGGTGGAGGGGTCGTGCCGCCGCTCGGCCGCCACCCAGTCCAGTCGCGGCCGGTGCGCCCAGCGGTTGTCGTCCGCGTGCCCGGGCTCCTCCGCCCAGTGCGGGTCGTCGACCTGGCCCAGCTCGTCGCCGCTCCAGATCACCGGGATGCCGCCCCACCCGAGGACGACGGCGTTGGCCATCCGCAGCGCCGCCAGCGCGGTGTCGAGCTCCTCCGGCGTCTCGGCCGCCTCGATGCCGACGAGCGACGCGGCGGTGCCCGAGGTGCGCCGGTCACCCGTGTCGGGGTTGAACTGGAAGACGAGACCGCGTGCCGGCGAGCCCCAGAAGTCGCCGGTGTACCAGTCGGCGAGGAAGTGCCGGTGCCCCGGACCGGTGAGGCCGACGGCCGCGGCGTCCTCGTCCATGATCGCCCAGCCGATGTCGTCGTGGCAGCGCAGGTAGGTGAGCCAGGTGGCTGTCGTCGGCTTCGGGGGGAGCGACCCGAGGGCGTGCGCCGCCAGCCGCACGTCGCGGGAGGCCAGCATCGACCACACCTGCACCATGAGGCTGTTGTGGTAGGCGAGGTCGCTCACCTTGCCGGTGTGCTCACGCTCGCCGAGGTAGGCGAGCAGCTTCGTGGGGGCGACGATCGCCTCGGCCTTGAACGCGACTGCGGGACAGGCAATCCGGGTGACGGCGCGGAGCACCTGCGTCAGTGCGTGCACCTCCGGCTGGCCCTGGCAGTCGGTGCCGAGCCGCTTCCACATGAACGCGATGGCGTCGAGGCGCAGGACGTCGACACCGCGGTTCGCGAGGTCGAGGACGATCTGGGCGTACTCGACGAGGACGTCCGGGTTGCCCCAGTTCACGTCCCACTGCCACGCGTTGAACGTCGTCCAGACCCAGCCGCGCAGGTCCTCGTCCCACGTGAAGTTGCCGGGCGCGAAGTCCGGGAACACCTCGGGCAGGGTGCGCTCGTAGGCGTCGGGCAGCCGCCGGTCGGGGAAGACGTGGAAGTAGGACCGGTAGCGCAGCACACCCTCCCGCGCCCGCCGCGCCCACTCGTGCTCGCGGGCGACGTGGTTGAGGACGAGGTCGAGGACGAGGCTCATCCCGCGGTCGTGGAGCGCGTCGGCGAGCGCGGCGAGGTCGTCCATCGTCCCGAGGTCGGGGCGGACCCGGCGGTAGTCGGCCACCGCGTACCCACCGTCGTTGTCGCCGTCGCGGGGGAGCAGCAGGGGCATGAGGTGCAGGTACCGCACCCCGAGCTCCTCGAGGTAGCCGAGCCGCTCGCCGACCCCGCGCAGGTCGTCGGCGAAGCGCTCGGTGTAGGCCGCGTACCCGATGACGGAGGGCTCCTGGAGCCAGTCCGGCCGCAGCATCCGGTCGAGGTCGCGGCGGTGCAGCCGGTCCGGGCGGCGGGCGAAGGCCCGGGCGGCGAGGGTGACCAGCTCGGCGCCGGTGCGCTCACGAGGCGCATCCTGCCGGAACCGTGCAAGCGTTTCCACGGGTTGACCGAAGGTGGCGGCCCGGACTCACGGTCGGCACCGACATCGCTCACAGGTGACGCATAGGCAGGACCGCGAGAGTTCGGCCCATGACGACGAGCACGGCCACGCCCGGCGAGGCCTTCTCCGCCGCCGCGCCGCAGCGACTGCGCCCCCGTCGGGCTCTGCGCCGCGTGCCCCGGTGGTGGCGGGACGCCACCGGCGCGCTCGGCTGGGCCGTCCTCCTCGGAGTGGTGGCGCTCTGGGTGCAGGACGGCGGGGTGCAGGCGCTCGCGAGCACCTCGGGCTTCCTCACCTCGACCGGTCGGCTCACCGGGCTGGTCGCCTCCGCACTTCTGCTCGTGCAGGTCGTCCTCATGGCGCGCGTGCCGTGGGTCGAGCAGGCCTGGGGCCAGGACGAGCTGGCCCGCACCCACCGGCTCGTCGGCTTCACGTCCTTCACCCTGCTCGCCGTCCACATCGTCCTCATCACGCTCGGTTACGCCGCGGCCGGCCCGCTCGGGCTCTGGGGGACGACCTGGGACTTCATCGTCAGCTACCCGGGGATGCTGCTCGCGTGGGGCGGCACCGTCGCGCTCGTCATGGTCGTCGTCACCTCGGTGAAGAGGGCCCGCCGGCGGCTGCGCTACGAGTCGTGGCACCTGCTCCACCTCTACGGCTACCTCGGTGCGGGGCTCGTCCTGCCCCACCAGCTGTGGACGGGGGCCGACTTCCTGACCTCCACGTCGGCGACGGTCTACTGGTGGACCCTGTGGGCGGTCACCGCGGCCGCCGTCCTCGTCTTCCGGGTCGGCCTGCCGCTGTGGCGCTCGCTCCGCTTGCCGATCCGGGTGCTCGAGGTGCGTCGCGAGGGCAAGGGCGTCACGACGGTGACGGTCGGCGGCGACGGCGTGCGGCACCTCCCGGTCCGGGCCGGACAGTTCCTCCAGTGGCGCTTCCTCGACGGACCCGGCTGGAGCCGCGCCAACCCGTACTCGGTCTCGGCCGCACCCGACGGTCGCACGCTCCGGTTCACTGCCGCTCACGCCGGCGACGGCTCGACCCGGCTCGCCCGGCTGCGGCCCGGGACCCGCGTCCTCCTCGAGGGGCCCTACGGCCGGATGCACGCCGGCGTGCGCGAGCACCGCAAGGTGCTGCTCATGGGCTCGGGCATCGGCATCACCCCGATGCGTGCCCTCCTCGAGGAGCTCCCGCAGCGACCGGGTGACGTGACGGTCGTCCACCGCGTGCGCAGCAGGCGCGAGGCCGTCCTCGCCGACGAGCTGCGGACGCTCGCCGCGGCCCGTGGCGCCCGCTACCTCCAGGTCGAGGGACACCGGATCCGTGGCCGCGAGAGCTGGCTGCCCCGGCAGGCCGCCCACCTCTCCGACGTCCAGGCGCTGCGCGAGATCGTCCCGGACATCGCCGCCCACGACGTCTACGTCTGCGGGAGCGACGGATGGATGAGCGCCGTGCGCACCGCCGCCCTCGAGGCCGGGGTCCGCCCGGACGCGGTCCACCTCGAGCGCTTCTCCTACTGACCCGACCGACCCCCCTCTGAGGACCCACGATGCGACGGATCACCACCTGGCTGCTCGGCACCGTCTCGGCGCTGGTGCTGATGTTCAGCTACCACACCTCGACCAGCTCGGGCGCCGGGACCAGCATCGTCGCCGGCGGTGCCACCAACCCCCTGAACGGCGGCTCCTCGGGGCACGGCGGCTCGAGCGGCTCCGGCGGCGCGGCGGGGGGAGGTGCGACGGCGACGCCCACCCCGACCCCGTCGAGCGGCTCCGGCTCGAGCGGCTCCGGCGCGACGCCCGGCACGTCGTCCGGCGGCTCCTCCTCGAGCGGCCTCGCCGACGGGACCTTCACCGGTGACGCCGTCCAGACGCAGTTCGGTCCGGTGCAGGTCGAGATCACCGTCTCCGGCGGCCAGGTGACGAAGTCGGTCGTCACGCAGGTGCCGTGGAACGACCGCCGCGACCAGGAGATCAACTCCTACGCGGTGCCCGTCCTCAACGGCGAGGTCGTCCAGGCGCAGTCCGCGAACATCGACATGGTGTCCGGGGCGACGTACACCTCCGACGGCTACATCCAGTCGTTGCAGTCCGCGATCGACCAGGCCCACGCGTGATCACCGCCGAGATCCCGGTGACCCCGGCCGCGCCGGCACCGCCCGTCCTCGCCCGGCGGGCCTGGGTTGAGCACGTGATGGGCACCGCGGTGAGCGTCCACGTCCGGGCCGTCGAGCCGACCCGGCCGGACATCGAGGCCGCCGTGGGACGGGTGTTCGCGCACCTGCGCAAGGTCGACGCCGTCCTCTCGACGTGGCGGGCGGACAGCGACCTGCTCCGCCTCCAGCACGGCGAGGCCGACGACGTCCACGCGTGGGTCGCCGACGTCGCGGAGCTGTGCCTCGAGGCCGAGGAGCGGACCGACGGCCTGTTCCGGGCCTGGCGGGCCCGCGAGCGCGGGCGCACCGTGTTCGACCCGACCGGGCTGGTCAAGGGCTGGGCCGTCGGGAACGCCGCGGAGCACCTCGCGGTGGTCCCGGAGGTCGCCTACAGCATCGGCGCGGGCGGTGACGTCGTCGTCGGTGTCGGCCCGGGTCCGTCGGCGGCGGCGCCCTCGTGGCGGATCGGCCTCGAGGACCCGCACCGCGCCGGCCGGGTCGCCGACGTCGTGACGGTGCGGCGCGGCGCGGTCGCCACCTCCGGCGCGGCCGCCCGGGGTGGGCACGTCCTCGACCCCCGCACCGGCCGCCCGGTCACGCGCACCGGGTCGTGCACGGTCGTCGGCCCCGACCTCACCTGGGCCGACGTCTGGGCGACGGCGGCCTGGGTCGACCCGGACCGCGTCCGCGAGCT
>JACXUW010000258.1 GCA_014763705.1 Micrococcales bacterium
GGCGCCGGGGCCGCCGTCGCCGGGCGGCAGCGGGCTGGGCGAGGAGTCAGCCGGGGGTGGGGCGCGCCGAGTCGGCGACCGCCCGCAGGGCGTCCCGCGCGCGCTCCTCGGCCGTGGCGAGGGCCGCCCGGGCGGCCTCGAGCTCGGCCAGCGCGGCGTCGTCGGCTCCGAGGCCGCGCCGCCGCAGCCGGGCCAGCACCTTGTCCGCGGCGAGCCCGGGGGGCAGCGAGGCGGGCACGCCGTGGAGCAGGTCGTCCGCGTAGCCGCCGCCGGCGCCCGCCTTCTCGACGGCCTTGATCCGCTCCCACTCCTCCTCGACCTGCTCGGGCGTGCTCGCGCCCCCGTCGGCGAACACGTGCGGGTGCCGCCGGACGAGCTTCTCGACGAGCAGGCCGGCCACGGTGTCGACGTCGAAGCCGTCCTCCCGCGCGTCCTCGGCCACCCGGGCGTGGAAGACGACCTGGAGGAGCACGTCGCCGAGCTCCTCGGCGAGGGCCCGCGGGTCCCCTGCGTCGATCGCCTCGAGCACCTCGTGGGCCTCCTCGACGAGGTACGGCGCCAACGAGGCATGGGTCTGCTCGGCGTCCCAGGGGCAGCCGCCCGGGGAGCGGAGCCGGTCCATCGCGGCGACGACGTCGAGGAGCCGGCCGCCCTGGACGTCCCACGACCCGACGACGACCTCCACCTCCGGGGGCACCTCGAGCCGGGAGACCTCCGCGGCCAGCGCGTCGGACAGGCCCGGGTCGCCGTCGGCGGAGCCGAGCCACGCGACGTCGGCCCCGGCCGCGAGGTCGACGAGCCGTCGGGCGAGCGCCGGCGCCGGCAGGTCGCCCACGACCTCGACGACCAGGCCCGCGTCGACGAGTGCCTCGGCGAGCGATTCGTCGGCGGTGCGGGCGAGCCGGTGCCCGGCGTCGCGCACCGCCACCCAGGCCGGGTGGGAGAGCAGGCCGGGAGCGACCCGCGGTGAGGTGAGGACGAGGCCGAGCCGGCCGGCGCTCACTGCTTCGCGGCGGCGGGCTTGATCCAGTCCGGCGTCTGCTCGGTGACCGAGGCGCTCGCCGGGTCGAACCGGCCGTAGCGCGGGTTGACGACGACCTTGAGCTTCTGGAACTCCGAGACCGGCACCTGGGTCTGGCTCTGCTGGAACTGCTGGAGCGCGAGCTCGGCCCGCAGCACCTCGAGCGTCGGGGCCTCGGGCTTCTCGCCGTTGTAGTCGGGCTGGGTCGTGTAGGTCGTCTGCGCGATCGACTCCGACACCGGCGTGCCCTGCCGCTCGGCGATGGAGAGGATGACCGGCGCCGCGATGAGCCGCCCGAGCACCTGGCTCGTCGTGAGGTTGGCCGCCGGGAAGGTCGTGTTGATCTGCGTCCGCGCGGTCTGGACGTCGGTCTCCGTGATGACCTTGCCGTCGACGGTCGCGGCCCGGCCCGCCTCGGTCGTGCCGCAGCCGGCCGTGACGAGCGCGGCGCCGAGGATGAGCGCCGCGGCGACGCGGCGAACCGGAGTGGTCACGAGCAGTCCTTTCATCGGGTCACCCCCGGGCGGGAGTGGTCGCGGCCCGAGCGGCCTGACCGACATTGTCCATGACGACCGCCTGCACGACCTGGGCGGCCCAGTCGAGGATGTCACGGTCGCGCAGCGGCCGGCCACCGACCGGCGCGGTCCTCGGGGCCGGGACGAGCAGGGAGCCGGTCGCGGCCTTGAGGATCGACTTCGGGTACAGCCGGTTCAGCCGCAGCTGCTGGCTCTCGCGCAGCTCGACGGGGCCGAAGCGGACGTGCTGGCCCTGCACCGAGATGTCGGCGATGCCGGCCGCGCGGGCCACCGTGCGCAGCCGGGCCACCTCGAGGAGGTTGCGCACCGGCTCGGGCACCGGGCCGTAGCGGTCGACGAGCTCGCCCTCGATCTCGGCCAGCTGCTGCTCGTCGACGACCGCCGCGAGCTTCTTGTACATCTCGAGCCGCAGCCGCTCGTGGGGGACGTAGTCGTGCGGCAGGTGGGCGTCGACGGGCAGCTCGATCTTGATCTCGGCCGGGGCCTCCTCGCCCTCGCCACGGAACGAGGCGACGGCCTCCCCGACGAGCCGGACGTAGAGGTCGAACCCGACCCCGGCGATGTGCCCGGACTGTTCGCCGCCGAGCAGGTTGCCGGCCCCGCGGATCTCGAGGTCCTTCATCGCCACCTGCATGCCCGAGCCGAGGTCGGTGTTGCTCGCGATGGTCTGGAGCCGGTCGAGGGCGGTCTCGGTGAGCGGCGTCTCCGGCGGGTAGAGGAAGTACGAGTACGCCCGCTCACGTCCCCGTCCGACGCGACCGCGCAGCTGGTGCAGCTGGGAGAGCCCGAGCCGGTCGGCGCGCTCGACGATGAGGGTGTTGGCGTTGGAGATGTCGAGGCCGGTCTCGACGATGGTCGTGCAGACGAGGACGTCGAAACGCTTCTCCCAGAAGTCGACCACCACCTGTTCGAGCTTGTGCTCGCCCATCTTCCCGTGGGCGGTCGCGACCCGGGCCTCCGGCGCGAGCTCGCGGATGCGGGCCGCGGCCTTCTCGATGGTCGACACCTTGTTGTGGACGAGGAAGACCTGGCCCTCGCGCAGCAGCTCGCGGCGGATCGCGGCCGTGACGGTCTTCTCGTCGTACGCGCCGACGTAGGTGAGGACGGGGTGGCGCTCCTCGGGGGGCGTGGCGAGGGTGGACATCTCGCGGATGCCGGTGACCGCCATCTCGAGGGTGCGCGGGATCGGGGTGGCCGACATGGCGAGGACGTCGACCGAGGTGCGCAGGGCCTTGAGCTGCTCCTTGTGCTCGACGCCGAAGCGCTGCTCCTCGTCGACGACGACGAGCCCGAGGTCCTTGAACCGCACCTCCTTCGACAGGAGGCGGTGGGTGCCGATGACGAGGTCGACCGAGCCGTCGGCGAGCCCGGCGAGCACCGCCCTGGCCTCGGCGTCGGTCTGGAACCGGGAGAGGCCCTTGACGACGACGGGGAAGCCGGCGTACCGCTCCGAGAAGGTGTTGAGGTGCTGCTGCACGAGCAGCGTCGTCGGGCAGAGCACGGCCACCTGCTTGCCGTCCTGGACCGCCTTGAACGCCGCGCGCACCGCGATCTCGGTCTTGCCGTAGCCGACGTCGCCGCAGACGAGGCGGTCCATCGGCACCTCGCGCTCCATGTCGGCCTTGACCTCGTCGATGGTGCTCAGCTGGTCGGGGGTCTCGACGTGCGCGAAGGCGTCCTCGAGCTCGCGCTGCCACGGCGTGTCCGGGCCGAAGGCGTGCCCGCGCGTGGCCATCCGGGCCGAGTAGAGGCGGATGAGCTCGGCCGCGATCTGCTTGACGTAGCGGCGGGCCCGGCCCTTGGTCTGCTGCCAGTCCGAGCCGCCCATCTTGTTGAGCGTCGGCTGCTCGCCGCCGACGTAGCGGGTCACCTGGTCGAGCTGGTCGGTGGGGACGTAGAGCCGGTCGCCGGGCTGGCCGCGCTTGGACGGGGCGTACTCGAGGACGAGGTACTCGCGGGTCGCGCCCTGCACGGTGCGCTGCATCATCTCGACGAACCGGCCGACGCCGTGCTGCTCGTGGACGACGAAGTCGCCGGGGCGCAGCTGGAGGGGGTCGACCTGGTTGCGCCGGCGCGACGGCATCCGGCGCATGTCCTTGGTCGAGGTGCCGGAGCCGGCGGCCGAGCCGGTGAGGTCGGCCTCGGTGACGACGGCGAGCCGGGCGGACGGTACGAGGAAGCCGGCGCCGACCCCCCCGGTCGTCACCGTGACGAGGCCCGGCTCGGGGATGGCCTCGGCGAGGAGGCGGCTCGGCACCTCGTGCTCGGCGAGGACCTCGGCGACCCGCTTGGCGAGGCCGGGCCCCTCGGTGGTGACGAGCACCGACCACTCCTCGGCGGCCAGCCGGCGCAGCTCGGCGACGGCATCCTCGGTGCTGCCCCGGAAGGTGGGCGAGACGGCGAGCCCGAGGTCGAGGGTGTCGTCGTCGGGGTCGCCGGCGAAGGGGGTGAGGTCGAGCCAGCGCACCCCGAGCGAGCGTGCCTGCTCGCGCAGCTCGGCCATCGTCCGGAAGGACGCGGTGCCGAGGACGGCCTCGAGGTCGATGGGCACCGCGCTGCCGCCGGCGGCGCTCGCCCAGCCGGCCTGCAGGAACTCCTGGCTCGTCGAGACGAGGTCGTGGGCGCGGGTCCGCACGCGCTCGGGGTCGCAGGCGACGAGCACCGCGTCTGCGGGCAGCACCTCGAGGAGGGTCTCCATGCCGTCGACGAGCGCCGGCGCGAGCGACTCCATCCCCTCGACGGCGATGCCGTGCGAGAGCTTGTCGAGGATGTCGGCGACGCCGGGGAGCTGGTCGGCGAGCGCAGCCGCCCGCTCGCGCACGGCCGGCGTGAGCAGCAGCTCGCGGCACGGCGGCGCCCACAGTCCGTGCTCGGCGACCTCGAGCGAGCGCTGGTCGGCGACCTTGAACCAGCGGATCTCCTCGACCGTGTCACCCCAGAACTCCACCCGCAGCGGGTGCTCCTCGGTGGGCGGGAAGACGTCGAGGATGCCTCCGCGGACGGCGAACTCGCCGCGGCGCTCGACGAGGTCGACGCGCGCGTAGGCCGCGGCCACGAGGTCCTCGACGACGTGGTCGAGGGGGGCCTCCTCGCCGGCGGAGAGCGAGACCGGACGCAACTCCCCGAGGCCCTTCGCGATGGGCTGGAGCACCGCGCGCACCGGGGCGACGACGACCGCCGGCCGGCCGTGGGTGGTGTCGGCGGCGTCCGGGTGGGCGAGCCGCCGCAACACCGAGAGGCGCTGGCCGACCGTGTCGCTGCGCGGGCTCAGGCGTTCGTGCGGGAGCGTCTCCCAGGACGGGAACAGTGCCACGGCGTCCCGGCCGAGGGTGGCCGCGAGCGCGGACTCGAGGTCCTCGGCCTCGCGACCGGTGGCGGTGACGGCGAGGACCGGGGCACCGGAGGGTCGCGGGGCCAGTGCGGCGACGACGGCCGGGCGGGCGCCGGGGGGTGCCGAGGCCTCGACCTCGGCGCCGGGCGCGGCGAGGTCGTCGGAGAGGCGGACGAGGCAGAGCGTTTCCTGCGTCTTCAGGCAGGTCGCGCCCTTGAA
>JACXUW010000259.1 GCA_014763705.1 Micrococcales bacterium
CCCTCGATCTCGGCCGAGAGGTCGATGGAGACGTGGTCGCCGTCCTCGACGGGGCGGTCGACGCCGACGAGGGTGCCGAAGCGCTCGCGCAGCGCGGTGAGCCGCTCCTCGACGTCGTCGTCGGCGACGGAGACGTCGTCGACGGTGACCGCGATGCCGGTGAGCTCGGGGAGCTCGATGGTCGGGCGGACGTCGGTCTCGACGGTGAACTCGAGGTCCTGGCCGTCCTCGAGCGGGACGGCGGTGACGTCGACGTCGGGCTGACCGATGGCGCGGACCTCCTCGGCCTCGGCGGCCTCGGCGAAGAAGCGCGGGAGGGCCTCGTTGACGGCCTCCTGGACGACGGCGCCGCGGCCGACGCGCTGGTCGATGATCCGCGCGGGGACCTTGCCCTTGCGGAAGCCGGGGACCTGGATCTGCGCGCCGATGGTGCGGTACGCGTCGTCGAGCAGTGGCTTCAGCTCGTCGAACGGGACCTCGACGGTCAGCTTGACCCGGGTCGGGCTCAGGGTCTCGACGGCACTCTTCACTTCGGGGACTCCACCTGGGGTGTCGGGGTTGACGGTCGGGCGTCGTCGGACCGGGCGGGGCCGGGCGCTCCGGCCCGCGCGAGGGCGCGGACGACCGGGACGACGCCAAAGGCCCATGCTAGCGGCCCGCCCCGGGGCGGCCGAATCGGCCGTTCACCGCACGGGCGGGCACGGACCCTCCCGCGCGTCGTCCCGGGCCGGTACCTTCCGCAAGCACCGCGCGGACCCGAACGGGTCGCCCGACCGAAGGGACCTCGATGACCTCGCTGACCTCCGCCCTCACCCGGCTCGCCGCCGCCGCCGCACTCGTCACGGCGTTCGTCGCGCCGGCGGCCGTCTCCGGCGCCGCCGCCGCCGGCACTCCCTCCCCCCAGGTGCAGGCCTGTGCCGGCAGCGCGGCCCGGGTCGCCGACGGCGCGAGCGCGGCGGAGCCCAAGCTCTACCCCGACAACCAGGCGAACGCCTACGGCGTCCTGCCCGACGCGCCGTACCTCGGCAACGGCGAGGTCACCGTCCCCACCGTCTTCCACATGGTCTCCGACGACGGCTTCACCGATGCCGAGAAGGCCCGCTGGACGCGGCTCATCGCGGCCCAGATGACCGTGCTCAACGACTCCTACGCCGGGCGCACCGCCGCCGACGCCGCGGACACCCCGTTCCGCTTCCGCCTGGTCGGCACGACGTGGACGACGAACCCCGCCTGGTACACCGTCGTGCCGGGCAAGAACGAGAGGGACATGAAGAAGGCGCTCCACCAGGGCGACTCACGCACCCTCAACGTGTACGCGGCGAACATCGGCGGCGGCCTGCTCGGCTGGTCGTACTTCCCCAAGGGGTACAACAACGGGCGGGACTACATCGACGGTGTCGTCATGCTCGACGAGTCGATGCCGGGCGGCACCGCGGGCAAGTACGCCGAGGGCGACACGCTCACCCACGAGGTCGGGCACTGGCTGATGCTCGAGCACACCTTCAACCACGGGTGCTCGGCCTCCGGCGACTACGTGACCGACACCCCGAAGGAGGCCCAGCCGCAGTTCGACTGCCCGGTGGGCGCGGACACGTGCAGCGCGCCCGGCCTCGACCCCATCCACAACTTCATGGACTACACGCAGGACTCCTGCATGAACATGTTCACCCGTGGCCAGGCCGAGCGCATGAGCGACGCGTGGGTCGCCTTCCGCGCCGAGGGTACCGGGGGCAAGTGACCGGCGGCCCGAGCGCCGGGTCCGCCCTCGCGGGCCCGGCGCTCGGGCACACTGGCGCCGTGCTGTCGCTGCGCCTCTCGGTCCCCGGGTCCCTGACCGAGGACGTCCTCACCCTCCTGCGGTCCGACGACTACGTCACCGGGCTGGCGGTGCACCGCGGGGCCTCGCTCGTCCCGCCCGGCGACGTCGTCACCGCCGACATCGCGCGGGAGGGCGCCAACCCCGTCATCGAGGCGCTGCGCGACCTCGGGGTGCACGAGGAGGGCACCATCCGGGTCGAGCCGGTCGAGACCTGGCTCTCGCGCACCGGGCTCGAGGCCGAGCGCCTCGCCCCGGGGGCGAGCGCGGACGCCGTCGTCTGGACCGAGGTCGGGCACCGGGCCTACGGCGACTCGGAGCTCAACTGGACGTACGTGTCCTTCATGGTGCTCGCGACCCTCATCGCCGGCGTCGCGATCGTCCTCGACTCCCCCATCCTCGTCATCGGGGCGATGGTGCTCGGGCCGGAGTTCGGACCGATCGCCGCCATCGGCCTCGCGCTCGTGCGGCGCAAGTGGGGCCTGTTCGGCATCGCCGCGCGCACGCTCGTGCTCGGCTTCGTCGTCGGGATGGTCGTGACCTTCGCGGCCGGCCTGCTCGGCCGGCTGCTCGGCTGGGTCACCTACGAGGACATCGTCGGCGAGCGGCCGGCGACGGCGTTCATCTACACCCCGGACCGCTGGAGCTTCGTCGTCGCCGTCGTCGCGGCGGCGGCCGGCGTGCTGTCGCTGACCTCGGCGCGCACCGGCGGCCTGTCCGGGGTCTTCATCTCGGTGACCACCGTGCCCGCCGCGGGCAACGTCGCCCTCGGCGCGGCGTTCGGGGCGTGGCACGAGGTGAGCGGCTCGCTCGCCCAGCTGGGGCTCAACCTCGCCGGGATGGCGGCCGCCGGCGCGCTGACCCTCGCGCTGCAGCAGGCGGTGTGGTCGAGGGTGCCCGCGCGGCGCCGCACCCTCGTGCGGCACCGGGACGTGCTCGGGCGCCCGGACTGGTGACGGGCGACGAGCGACGGAGCGGGCGACGGGAATCGAACCCGCGTAGCCAGTTTGGAAGACTGGGGCTCTACCATTGAGCTACGCCCGCGCACCTCGTCGGCGTGCACCGCGAGGGCAGCGCTAGCCTAGGGCGGCGCCCGCGGGAATCCGAAATCATCCGCTCGGTCCCGCGTGCCCCGGGGTATGGCGCAGCTTGGTAGCGCGTCCGCTTTGGGAGCGGAAGGCCGCCGGTTCGAATCCGGCTACCCCGACCCTCCGCGAACGTGTGTGAAGAACGTCGCCAGGCCGACGTTCTTCACACACGTTCGCAGTGGGGGGAGTCAGGGCAGCAGCGTGCAGCGGAGCTCGGAGACGGTGCGCCCGTGCCGCAGCCCCTTGGCCTCGAAGCCGTCGTCCGGACGCCACGCCGGACGCTCCCCCTCGACGACCTCGAAGCCTCCGAACGCGGCGAGCTGCTCGCGACAGTGCCGGGCGTAGGCGTCGATGTCGGTGGCGATGCGCAGCACCCCGCCGGGCGCGAGGCGCGAGGCGATGAGCGTCAGCGTGTGCTGCTGGACGAAGCGCCGCTTGGCGTGCCGCTGCTTGGGCCAGGGGTCGGGGAAGAACAGGTGCACGGCGGCGAGCGTCGCGGGCGGCACCCGGTCGCGCAGCAGCGGCAGCACGTCGCCGGGGTGCACCCACAGGTTGGCGACGCCGGCCTCCTCGGCCGCGGCGAGCATCCGGGCGACCCCGGGCACGTGCACGTCCACGGCGACGACGTCGGCCTCCGGGTGGGCCAGGGCGTAGGCGATGGCGGCGGCGCCGTGCCCGGACCCGATCTCGAGCACGACCGGGCCGCTGCGCCCGAACGCCTCGGTGGGCACGAGCGGGCCCTCGGGCAGGGCGCGCGCCGGCAACAGCGTGGCCATCCGCTCGTCGGTCAGGGGGCTGTTGCGCCAGCGCGGCGTGAAGGTGCGCACGCCCTCGCGGGGCTCGTGGTCGAGGACCGGGCGGGATGCCACGGGTCGGGCCTTTCGGGTCGGGACCGGGTGCCGGGCCGCGGCACCGCCGTCCGCGTCAGACGCGGCGCACGGAGAACGCGGCCCGGTCGTCATCCTCCCCCGAACGCGCCGCCTCGCACACCTCGCGGGCGACGTCGCCGTCCCGGACGACCGACATCGCGGCCACGCCGAGCATCCGGTCGATGCCGTCGGTGAGGTCGCGGTCCCGGGTCTCGACGACGCCGTCGGAGTAGAGGAGCAGCCCGTCGCCACGCTCGAGACGGCCGGTGAGCCGGGGGAACTCGGCCTCGGGCAGGAGGCCCAGCAACGGGCCGCGCGAGCCCTCGAGGACGGTCCAGCGGGCTCGTCCCGAGGTGTAGGCGGCCGGTGCGGGGTGCCCCGCGTTGCCGACCGAGTAGGCGCCGGTGCGCAGGTCGAGCTCGAGGTGGACGGCCGTCGCGAACCCCTCGTCCCACCCCTGCCGCACGAGGTACCCGTTGGCCGCCCGGAGGAAGCTGGCGGCGGGCACCGCACCGAGCAGCCCGCCGAGCGCACCGGAGAGGAGGAGCGAGCGGGTGCCCGCCCCGGTGCCCTTGCCGCTGACGTCGACGAGGACCACCTCGAGCCGCTCCTCGCCCGGGGCGAGGTGCGCGATGACGAAGTCGCCGGAGAAGCGGTCGCCGTGCGCGGAGAGGATGCAGGAGGTGGCGCGCCAGCCGGTGGGCAGGGCCGGCACGCCGCCGGCCTGCACGATGCGGTCGCGCAGCTCGACGAACATCCGGTCCGCACCCAGGCCGCGGGTGCCGACGAGGGCGCGCGAGCGGGCGACGAGCACGGCCTGCCACATCACGAGGGCGACGGCGACGACGACCCCGGCGACCCGCACCGGGTCGAGCAGGGAGACCGGCGACCAGACGAGGACCACCGCGGCGGTTGCGCCGAGCACGACGGCGAGCCGCCGTGGTTCGAGGACGAGCCCGGCGAGCACGAGCAGCGGGAAGACGAGCGCGATGGGGACGAGCGCCGGCGCCAGCACCGCCCCGGCCCCGAGGAGGACGACCCCGACGACGAGCAGGACGGTGGGGGCGCGCCCCTCGGCGAGGCGGCCGAGGCGGTCGGCGGGGAGGCGGCGCCGCCCCACCTCGGCCTCGGGACGGGCCGCCCCGGCCGGCTCACCGCCTGCTGCCATGCTCACCCCTGTGTCGTCGTCCGGTCGCCACAGTCGGGCGGGCGTCACAGTAGTGCCAACCGACCCGCCCCGCCAGAGGATCGGCGCGGACCGCTCCCGCGCAGGTGGGGAGCCTGCGCCGGAGGTCGCCGGAAGGCCCGCTCAGGGGG
>JACXUW010000260.1 GCA_014763705.1 Micrococcales bacterium
GGGGACGCCGCGGGCGCCTCGCACGCGCCGGCGGGCCTGCCAGGGATGGAGGACCGAGAGGGCGAGCACCCACGACAGCCCGGTGAGGCCCATCAGCTGGAGCGGGACGAGGGCGGGCTCGCGGCGCCACCACGCGACGGCGAGACCGAGGACCAGCCAGCCCGCGGCGGCCAGCTCGCGGAGCACGCGCCGGTCGACGGTGCGCCCGGCGTAGGCCGCCGTTCGCCAGCCGTCGGTCCCGGCCTTGGCCGTGCGGACGAACTCGCCACCCGGGCGCCCGAACCATCCTGACAGCGCGGCGAGGCCGTTGTGGACGGCGAGGCCCATCGTGAAGACGAGGAAGGCGGGCAGCAGGAGCCCGAACCGCAGCCATCCCCGGCGTCCACGCGGACGGTGCGCCACGGCGAGGGTCCAGCCGAGGGCGAGCGTCGCGGCGGTGAAGGGCATCCCCCAGTCGACGTACTCCGTCCGCACGGCGGTGTTCTTGAGCGCCGCCAGCGGCACGCTGAGGGTGAGCATCGCCAGGATGACCGTGTAGAGCGTCCCCGAGAGCAGGTGCGCGGCCGCGTGCCAGCGGACCTGGCCGGGGGCGTCGTGGCGGGCCACCGCCCCGAGGTGCAGGCGTGCGTTCTGGGCACCGCCCTTGATCCAGCGGTGCTGCTGGCCGCGCAGCGCGCCGATGTCGGCGGGGAGCTCGCTCGGCACGACGACGTCCTCGAGGTAGACGATCCGCCAGCCGCGCAGCTGGGCCCGGTAGGACAGGTCGATGTCCTCGGTGACCGTCCGCCCGTCCCACCCGCCGGCGTCCTCGATGGCGGCTCGGCGCCACATCCCCGCGGTGCCGTTGAAGTTGAGCATCCCCCCGGTGAGGGCGCGGCCCGGCTGTTCGACACCGAAGTGCATCCCGAGGAGGAAGGCCTCGACGCGGGTGGTCATCGACTCCTCCTCGTTGAGGAAGCCCCACCGGGCCTGGACGGCGGCGACGTCCGGCCCGTCGACGCCGGCGAGGAGCCGCTCGACCAGGTCCGGCCGCGGCACGAAGTCCGCGTCGAGGACCAGGACGAACTCCGCGTCGTCCCGGGCCAGCCCGTCGGCGAGGGCGCCCGCCTTGTACCCCGCCCGGTCCGCCCGGCGGACCACCCGGACGTCGATACCCCGCGCCCGGTGGCGGGCGACGGCGGCGTCGACGACCGCGGTCGTGGCGTCGGTGGAGTCGTCCAGCACCTGGATGCGCAGCAGCTGGGGCGGGTGGTGCAGCCGGGCTGCGGCGTCGATGACGCGCTCGGCCACGTGCAGCTCGTTGTAGATCGGAAGCTGCACCGTGACCCGGGCTCTTCGCGGGTCGGTCCCCGACCCCGGTGCGACCGGGTGGCGGCGAGCCCGCAGGACGGCGACCGCGAGGTGGGCGGTCGTCAGTGAGAACACGAGGACGAGGACGAGGCACGCCACGTACGCGGCGAGCACGACGTGCTCAGCACCCATGACGGCCTCCTTGCTCCGGTCCGATGCGGAGGAGGAGCGGCCTGGGCACCTGCCTGATACGCCGGCCGTCCGGGGGACGCCCACGGGCCCGCCACCGGGTCACGGTGGCGGGCCCGCAGGCCGGTTGCGGTCAGACGGGACCCAGTGACAGACCGTCGCCGCACCGGAAGAGGGCGTCGTCCCCGAACCCGGGGAGGTCCTCGGGGTGGCGCCGCACGGCGTCCATCGACTCCGGGAGGTCGAAGGGCAGCCGGCCGACCGGTGGGATCTCCCCGGTCAGCGCGGCCAGCAGCGCGGCGTTGCTCGACCCGTAGCTGCCGGTGAGCGCGGAGCACACCGGCACCAGCGGCGCGAGCACCGCCGGACGGTCGAGGGTCACGTCGACCACGAGCGGGCACAGGGCGGCGAGGCGCTGCATCCGCGTGACGCGGCCGGGCGGGAAGTCGAGGGACCCCTGGTGGAACCAGGCCTCGAGGAACAGGTCGTCGCGCGGTTCGAACGGCGCGGCGAGGCGGACGACGGCGACGTCCGCGTCCTCGGGACGTGCCACCGGGAGGAGTCCCGCGGCCTCGACGTCGGCCGCCGGGACGCCCTCGGCGTACACCCGCGACCGCGGGGCGAGCGGCAGCACCGGACGGCCGGCGACCGGCTCGTTGCGCAGCAGGGTCACCGAGCGGGCCTGGGCCTCGAACCCCTCGCGGCGGAACTCCGCGTTGCCGAGCACGTCGACGGCGGCGGCCTCGTCGACGAACGGGTCGTCGAACAGTCCGAGGCGGAACTTCACCCGCAGCAGCCGGCGCGCGGACTCGTCGACCCGCGACTCGGGGACCCGTCCCTCCCGCACGAGGTCGAGGAGCACCTCGACGCACTCCTCCCCGCCGAACTGGTCCGCCCCCGCATGCAGCAGCAGCTCCATCCGGCCGCCGGGGTCGAGGTGCTCGACACCCCAGGCGCGGGCCGGGAGCACCTGGTCGCCCACGTGGTTGTCGTTGACGAGCTCCCAGTCGGTGAGGACGACGCCGTCGTACCCGAGTCGCTCGCGCAGCAGGCCGGTGACGACCTGGCGGTTGTAGCCGAAACCGACCTCCTCGACCGGCTCGCCGTCGATCTCGAGCCCGACCGGCATCCCGTAGTACGGCATGACCGCCGCGGTCCCGGCGGCGATGGCCCGGGGGAAGGGGGCCAGGTGATCGGCGAACCGCCCTCCCTCGTAGACCTGTTCGCGGCCGTAGGGGAAGTGGGCGTCCTCGCCGTCTTTCTGCGGACCCCCGCCGGGGAAGTGCTTCGTCACGCAGGCCACGGTCTGCGGACCGAGCTCCGGTCCGCCCTGGAAGCCCTCGAGGTAGGCGACGCCGAGGTCGCCGGTCAGGTCGGGGTCCTGCCCGAAGGTGCCCGCCTGGCGCGCCCACCGCGGCTCGGTGGCGAGGTCGAGGGTCGGGTGCAGCGCCTCCCGGATGCCCACCGCCACGTACTCCTGCCGCGCGATGTCGGCGAAGCGGCGGACCAGTGCGGGGTCGCGCAGCGCAGCGAGCCCCAGCGGCTCCGGCCACTGCGAGAACGAGCCCGCGGCGAAGGACACCCCGGCGTTCTCGATGAACGCGTGCCGTGGGTCGGTGCTCACCGTCACCGGGATGCCGTGCGGCGTCCGTTCGGCGAGGCGCTGGAGGTTGTTGCTCCAGCGCGCGGCCTGCCGGGCGTTCTCGAGGGCGTGGACGTTGAAGTGCGAGAGGTGCTTGCGCAGGACGACGTCGCTCGTCGGTGACTTGCTGATGGCTCCGGGCGCCTCGAGGAGCTCGCCGTCGGCACCGGCCTCGATGACCGTGTGGAACATCAGGCCGACCTTCTCCTCGAGGGAGAGCCGCCCGAGGAGGTCCTCGACGCGCTCCTCGACCGAGAGCCGGGGGTCCTCGTAGGGGTCCATGACGCCGTTGCCGTTGAGGTCGCGCCAGGCGGGGGCGTCCCCGGTGGCCGGATGGGCGACGACCGGGGTGCCGGTGGAGGCGGAGGGGGTCACGCCGGGCCCGCCCCGAACTCCTCGATGCCGATGACCGGGCGCAGTCGCCTCTCGACCGCCCTCGTGGAGAAGGCCTTCCGGATCACGTCGCGACCCAGCACGTTGCCGACCGCGCCCATGACCATCGCCTGGTCGAGGGAGAGGTAGCGCCGGGCGATCGTCCCGGAGTGCACGGCGACGGCGTCGAAGAAGCCGCCCCGGCCGTACGCGCCGAGCTCCTGCTCGATGCCGGCGAGGTTCGCGAACGCCTCCCGCGGCTCGTGCATCATCGCGAGGAAGGACGCGTGCGGGGTGACGACGCCGTCGCCGTAGGTCGGGTCGGGGTTGGTCGCGGCCCGGCAGTCGCCGAAGCCCGGGTCGTAGTTCGTCCTCTCCTGGTCGGAGAAGTAGCCGTCGGGGTTGAGCCCGAGGGCGTCGACCCCGTACTCGCGGTAGCCCCCCGCCGGGTTCGACGACGGGGAGAAGCCCCAGTACCCGTACTTCGCCTCGAGCAGCCCGTGCTCACGCTGTGCCCGGACGTGCAGGGGGTGGTTGCGTCCCCAGGACCGCGGGGCCCACCTCGCCTCGGGCACGAAGACGTCGGGCATCAGCTCCTCGAACATCGAGCCGCCCCAGCCCGGGACGACATGCATCCCCCGGTAGGTGTAGGCGCCCTCGTACACGTCGACCCCGAGGTAGCGGCGGGTCTCGCCGACCGGCTGCATCTCGTGCCAGGACCAGTCGCAGGTCGCCGGGAAGGTGCGCCACATCGCGTAGTACTGCGCACCGGGGACCTGTCCGGTGAGGATGCCGAGGTAGCTGGTGATGCGCGTCTCGGACACCGTCGTGTCGTAGTGGTGGTTCGTGTACCAGACGTCGGGACCGACGCCGATGTGGTTGCCCTGGAACAGGCCGTCGGTCGAGGCCGGTGCATCGGGGTAGAAGCCACCGTGGATGAGGCCCGGCTTCAGCGCGACCGCGGTGTCGTAGAACATGTCCCAACGCATCCGGCGGAAGAGCCGGTCGGCGAGTGGGCGGGCGCCGGGGACGGCCTCCCGGACGACGAGGAGGGCCGCGCCGAGCCAGCCGCTGTCGACGCTGGAGACGAAGGGGTACACCGGGTCTCCGGAGTCCGGCCAGGTGGTGAGCTTCTCGCCGGTCGCCTCGTCGTACCAGTTGTAGTAGAGGCCGCTCGGCTCGTGGTGCTCCATCCGCAGCAGGGTGGTCAGCGTCTGCCGCACCCGCCGGGTCGCCTCGCCGGGGGTGATGATCCCGAGCTCGCGCGCGACGACCGTGCTCCAGAGGTAGCCGCCGATGTTCGTCGGCGAGGTGTAGCCGCTGCGGTCGGCGGGGGCCAGCGACTCCGGCACGTTGTCGGCGGGCAGGCCGGTGCGCTCGTCGGTCATCGCGACGAGGGAGCGCCACGTGTCGGCCGCCCAGCGGCGCACCGTGCGGCTGCTCCAGGCGTGGTGGTGGTCGGCGCCGCGGACGAGGGACGGCGCGGCGGAACGCGGTGCGGCGTGAGCCGGCTGGGCCGCGGCACCGCTGACGACGAGGCCGCCGAGCGCGGCTGCGCCACCGACGAGCAGCTGGCGGCGGGAGGCGCCGGGA
>JACXUW010000261.1 GCA_014763705.1 Micrococcales bacterium
GAGTGGGCCACCGCCGCCGACGGCACGGCGGTGCCGGTCTCCGTCGTGCGGCGTCGGGGAGTCGTCGCCGACGGCACCAACCCCGGCCTGCTCACCGCCTACGGCGCCTACGAGATCTCCTCGGACCCGTACTTCTCGGTCGCCCGGCTCGGTCTGCTCGACCGCGGCGTCGTCGTCGCCGTGGCCCACGTGCGCGGTGGCGGCGAGATGGGCCGGCGCTGGTACGACGACGGGAAGCTGCTCGCGAAGCCGAACACGTTCTCCGACACCGTCGCCGCGGCCCGGCACCTCGTGGAGTCCGGATGGGTCGCACCGGACCGGCTCGGGCTCGAGGGCGGGTCCGCCGGCGGGCTGCTCGTCGGCGCGGTGCTCAACCTGGCCCCGGAGCTGTTCCGGGTCGCGCACGCGGCCGTGCCGTTCGTCGACGCGCTGACCACCATCCTCCAGCCCGAGCTGCCGCTCACCGTGGGGGAGTGGGAGGAGTGGGGCAACCCGCTCGAGGACCCCGAGGTGTACGCGGCGATGCGGGCCTACACGCCGTACGAGAACGTCTGCGCGGTCGAGTACCCCGCGGTGCTCGCGACGAGCAGCCTCCACGACACCCGGGTCTACGTCACCGAGCCCGCGAAGTGGGTGGCCCGGCTGCGCGAGACCGCGACGAACGACCCGACCGCCCGCCCGGTGCTGCTGCGCACCGAGATGTCCGCCGGCCACGGTGGCCGCTCGGGGCGGTACGCCGCCTGGGAGCAGGTCGCGTGGGAGTGGGCCTTCGTCCTCGACCGCCTCGGGGCGACCGAGCGGGTCGACGGGGGCGCCGTCAGCGGGTGACGAGCACCGGGCACTCGGTGCGCGAGACCAGCCGCAGCGCCGTCGACCCGACGTGCAGCCCCTCGAAGCCCCCGGCACCACGGGCGCCGACGACCACCAGGCTCGCGTCCTCGCTGCTCTCGGCGAGGGCGTGCACCGGGTCCGCGCGCACGACGTGCACCTCGACCTTGGTGTCGGGGTGCTCGGGACGCAGGGCGGCGACCGTGGTGTCGACGATCCGTTCGACCCCGGCGACGTACTCCTCCCAGCTGGAGGCGCTCGCCAGGGTGGGGTCGGCGACGCCCCGGGCCTGCCAGGCGTGGACGGCGTCGACCGTGCCGCCGAGGATGGTCGCCTCGCGGACCGCCGAGCGCAGGGCGCCGAGCGAGGTCTCCGAGCCGTCGACGCCGGCGACGACCCGCCCGCCGGACGCCGGGGAACCGGAGGTCGTGTGGCCGACGACGAGGACCGGGCAGTGCGCGTGGGTCAGCACCTGCATCGCGACCGCGCCGAGGCTGGTGCGGCTGAGCAGGCCGTGGCCGGCGACTCCGACGACGACGAGGGCCGCCGTGTGCGAGGAGGCGATGAGCGACTGGCTCGCGTAGCCGTCGTGCAGTGCCGAGGTGACGGTGAGGTCGGGGTGCGCGGCGTGCGCCCTGGCCACGGCCGCCTCGAGCAGCCGCCGGCCGTGGTCGGTGACGAGGGCGCGGTCGGCGAGTGCCCCGAAGCCCAGCATCGGCAGGTCGGGGGCGAAGGCGTGCAGCACGTGCAGGGTCATCCCCCGGGTGCTCGCGAAGTGTGCGGCCTGCACCACGGCGGCCTTCGACAACGGCGACCCGTCGACCCCCACGACGACACGAGGCTGGCTCATCGTCACGTCCTCCTCCTCGGTTGGTGGGCGGGCGCCCGCCCACTCCGACCGTCCCACCGTCCGGGGTCGGGCACAAGGACGCATGTCACGAGTCGCGCCACCGGGATGGCGCGGAGGGGGCACGTCGTAGGGTGCCGCCATGAGCCTCCTCGCCCTCACGTGGGACGACGCCGCGGGTCCCGACGGCCGCGGCGCCCTGCGCCTCCTCGACCAGACCCTCCTGCCGCTCACCACCGAGTACCTGGTGGTCGAGCGGGTCGACGACCTCGTCGGCGCCATCGAGCGCCTCGCGGTCCGCGGTGCCCCGGCCACCCCGAGCGCCGGGGCGATGGGGGTCGTCGTCGCGATGGACGAGGCGGCCCGGGAGGGATGGGACGAGGCACGCCTCGCCGCCGAGGTGCGGCGCGTCCGGGACGCCCGCCCGACCGCGGTCAACCTCGCGTGGGGCGTCGACCGCGTCGCGCCCCTCGTGCCGCAGGGCCGCGACGCCGTCCTCGCCGCCGCGCGGCAGCTCGCCGCCGAGGACGAGGCGGCCAACCGCGAGCTGTCCCGGCTGGCCGCGGACTGGCTCCTCGCGCGGGTCGACCGGCCGCGGCTGCGGGTGCTCACGCACTGCAACGCCGGGGTGCTGGCGACGTCGGCGTGGGGCACCGCGCTCGGGGTGGTCCGCGAGCTGCACGCGCGCGGGCGCCTCGAGTTCGTCTACGCCGACGAGACCCGCCCGCTGCTCCAGGGCGCGCGGCTCACCGCCTGGGAGCTCGCCGACGAGGGCATCCCGCACGCCGTGCAGGTCGACGGCGCCGCGGCCTCGACCGTGCTGCGCGGGATGGTCGACTGCGCCGTCGTCGGTGCGGACCGGATCGCCGCCAACGGTGACGTCGCGAACAAGGTCGGCACGCTCGGGGTCGGCCTCGCCTGCCGCGAGGCGGGCATCCCGCTGCTCGTGGCCGCGCCGTGGTCCACGGTCGACCTGGCGACCCCGGAGGGCGCCACCATCGAGATCGAGGAGCGTCCCGGGGAGGAGGTCGTCGAGTTCGCCGGGACCCGCACGGCGCCGTTCGCCTCGCCCGGCTACAACCCCGCCTTCGACGTGACCCCGGCACGCTTCGTCGCGGCGGTCGCCACCGAGCGAGGCGTCCTCGAGCCCGCCGCCGGGCAGCGGATGGACGGCGTCCTTACCGGATCCTGAAGAAGAGGGCTTCATTCGGTCGATATGAAGGTATGATCTTCAGATGGTTGATCTGAAGACCGATGCTTCACCGTGTGTCGTCATCGGTGACCTCGTCGGCTCGCGCGAGGCCCGGGACCGCCGCACCCTCCAGGCGACGCTCGAGGCCGCGCTCGCCGCCACCGAGCGGGAGCGGCCGTCCCTCTCCGGGCTGCGGACCACGGTCGGGGACGAGTTCCAGGGCACCTACGCCACCCTCGGCGAGGCGCTCGACGCCGCGCTGCGGGTGCGCCTGCGGCTGTTGCCCGGCGCCGACGTCCGGGTCGGGGTCGGCCGCGGCCCGGTGAGCGTCATCGACGCCGACCGGGGCATCGAGGACGGCCCGGGCTGGTGGGCCGCCCGGGCGGCGGTCGAGGGGGTCGAAGCGGCGGCCGAGCGCGCTCCGACCCGGTTGCTGCGCACCGGCGTCCGCACCGCCACCGAGGCCGGCGACCGGGTGCGAGAGCCGGGTCTCGACGAGCACGGCGCGGCGGCGGCGGTCAACGCGGCGCTGCTGTGTCGGGACCATCTGGTTGGCTCTCTCTCAGGCCGGTCACTCCGACTGCTGAGGGGGCTCATGGATCCCGAGACCACACAGGCCGCGCTCGCCGAGCGCGAGGGCATCAGCGCGTCCGCGGTCTCCCAGCGGGTGCGCGCCGACGGCATCGGCGTGGTCCTCGCCGCGCACGCCCTGCTCCGGGAGCTGCCGTGACGTGGCTCGGGGTGTGGCTGGTCGGCGTCGGCCTCGCCGACCTCGTCCGCGGCGGGGGCGAGCGGCCGGGACGCGAACGCGCGGCGGTGCTGGTCGGCGCCGTCGCCGTCGTCCTCACGGCGCTCCTCGCGGGCCTCCACGCACCGGTCGACCTCGTCGTGCTCGTCGGCTCCCTCGTGGCGCTCGTGCTCTGGGTGCGGTGGTCGCAGCAGTCCCTGACGACCGGCACCGGCCACGTCGTGGCGCTCGCGTCGCTCGCCGGCGGGGCGGTCTGGCTCGTCGGCCTGTCCGGCTGGGCCAGCGAGGCCGGGGGGCCACTGCGCGACTGGCTCGGCTGGGCGGACCTCCCGGCCCTCGTCGCCGCCCACGGCCGCTCCACGGCGCACGTCCTGCTCGTGCTCGGCCTCGTCCTGGCCAACCTCGCCACCGGCAACGTCGTCGTCCGGCTCGTCCTCGTCGCCATCGGCGCGGTCCGGCCGGTCGAGCGGGCCGGGACGGAGGACGAGACCGGTCCGCAGGCCTCCGAGCAGCTGCGCGGCGGGCGGCTGCTCGGCCCGATGGAGCGGGTGGTCATCCTCGGCCTGGGCCTCGCCGGCCAGCTCGGCGCCGCCGGTCTCGTCATCGCCGCCAAGGGCCTCATCCGCTTCCCCGAGCTGCAGAGCAAGCGCTCGGACCACGAGTCGGTCGAGGGGGTCGGCATCGACGAGGTCACCGAGTACTTCCTCGTCGGCTCGTTCGTCTCGTGGCTGCTCGCGCTCGGCGGCCTCGTCCTCGCAGGCTGAGGCCGAGGCCGCTCAGACCTCGATGATCCGGCCGCGGTACTCCTCGGGGAAGTCGGCGCTCGTGTCGCCCGCGACGAGGAGCCGGTAGGTCATCGTCGCGGCCTCCTCGAGGTTGAGCGCCCGGCGCAGGGCCATCGGCACGCTGTCGCCGAGGGCCGAGCAGCCGTGGTGGGCGAGGACGACGGCGTCGTGCTCGCGGGCGGCCTCGGCCGCGGCGTCGGCGAGGGCCTCGCTGCCGGAGGGGATGAACGGCACCCGCCCGCAGGACCCGAGGTAGTACTGGTGGTCGAGGGTCGTGAACCGGATCGGGGCTCCGAGCAGGTCGACGAGCAGGACGTGCTGGGGATGGAGGTGGACGATCGCGGCGACGTCGTCGCGGACGGCGTAGGTGCGCGCGTGCAGCCGCCACTCGCCGGAGGGGCGCTCGGTGCCGGCGACGCGCTCGCCGTCCGGGGTCAGCTCGGCGAAGTCGTCGTGGGTCAGCCGGTCCAGCCAGGTGCCCGTGCCGGTGACGAGGAACCGGTCGGTGCCCGGGACCCGGACGGAGAGGTTGCCGCCACTGGCCTGGACGAGGCCGCGCTCGACGACGTGCCGGCCGGCGTCGACGAGCTGGTCGAGGAGGGCGGTGCGTGAGGCGCTCACCGCCCGATCATGCCGCAGCCGAGCCCTGGCGTGCGTAGCGGTTCAGCAGGAC
>JACXUW010000262.1 GCA_014763705.1 Micrococcales bacterium
GCTCGGCCTCGGCGGGGTCGTCGTCGGCGACGAGGAGCTCGGGGGCGGCGCCGTCGGCGCGCTGGGCCCGCAGCTCGACGGACCCGGAGCGGCGGCCGCCACCCGGCGAGCGCAGCACGAGGTTGGCCAGGCCGACGACCTGGGGGGTGGACCGGTAGTTGCGGACGAGCTCGACGACCCGGGCCTGCGGGTGGCGGGACCGGAAGCCGAGGAGGTGCTGGGGCGAGGCACCGGTGAAGGAGTAGATGGTCTGCGCGGGGTCGCCGACGACGCACACGTCGTCACGCTCGCCGAGCCACAGCTCGAGGAGGCGCTGCTGGAGCCGGTTGACGTCCTGGTACTCGTCGACGACGAAGTGCCGGTACTGGCCGCGGACCGCCCGGGCGACCTGGTCGTGCTCGCCGAGGATGCCGGCCATGAGGAGCAGGACGTCCTCGAAGTCGATGACCCCCCGCTGGGTCTTGACCTCCTCGTACGCGGCGATGACCCGGGCCATCGCCGTCGCGTCCAGCCCCGCCGGCGGCTCGCGGCGCTCGCGGGCGACCGCCGCGGCGTAGCTGTCGGCGGTGAGCATCGAGACCTTCGACCACTCGATCTCGGCGGCGACGTCGCGGACGGCCGGGGAGTCGAGGCGCAGCCGGAGCCGTCCGCCCGCCTCGGCCACGGCGCCGGCCTTGTGCGGCATGACCTCGGGCGCCGCCCCGCCGACGGCCTGCGGCCAGAAGTAGTGCAGCTGGCGCAGAGCGGCCGCGTGGAAGGTGCGGGCCTGCACACCCCCGACTCCGAGGTCGCGCAGCCGGGTGCGCATCTCCCCGGCGGCCCGGGCGGTGAAGGTGACGGCGAGCACGCGCTGCGGCTGGTACGCGCCGGAGAGCACGCCGTAGGCGATGCGGTGGGTGATGGCACGGGTCTTGCCGGTGCCGGCCCCCGCGAGGACGCACATCGGCCCGAGGGGGTGCGCGGCGACCTCGCGCTGCTCGGGGTCGAGCGCGTCGAGGACGTCGTCGGCGCCGGGGTGCACGGGGAGGGTCGTCATCGGCTCCGATCCTAGGTCGCCACGCCGACGCCCGGTCCGGCGGGAAGGACCGCGCGGGCCGTGGTGTTGACGAGGCCATGAGCGCTCCCGCCCTGCCCGCCGCCGGCACCGTGACCATGTTCACCACCACGTGGTGCGGCTACTGCCGCCGCCTCAAGTCCCAGATGGAGCGCGAGGGCATCGAGTTCACCGAGGTCGACATCGAGCGCAAGCCCGACGCCGCCGACTACGTCATGCTCGTCAACGGCGGCAACCAGACCGTCCCGACCCTCCTGTTCCCGGACGGCTCGGCCGCGACCAACCCCTCGATCGCGGAGGTCCGCAGCCGCCTCGGCTGAGCACCCCGCGGCTCAGCGCAGCGGCACCTCGGGAGCCTCGATCGGGCCGCCGAACCAGTGCTCGACGAGCCGCCGGGCGATCGAGACCCGCCCGGAGATGACGAGCGAGCCGTCGGCGACGGCGGCGAGCAGCTCCTCCCGGGTGAACCACCGCGCGGCCGCGATCTCGTCCTCCTGGAGGCGCAGCTCGGTGCCGCGGGCCCGGGCCGTGAAGCCGACCATGAGCGAGGACGGGAAGGGCCACGGCTGGTCACCGAGGTAGGTGACGTCGTCGACCTCGAGCCCGACCTCCTCGTGGACCTCGCGGGCGACGGCGGCGGCAAGGGTCTCCCCCGGCTCGACGAACCCGGCGAGGACCGACATGCCGGCGCTGCGGAAGCCCCGACCCCGGGCGAGCAGGAGGCGGTCGGCATCGTCGACGACGGCCATGATGACGGCGACGTCGGTGCGCGGGTAGTGCTCGCTGCCGTCGGCCGGGCAGCGGCGCACCCAGCCGGCGAGCACCGGCACTGTCGGGGCGCCGCAGCGCGGGCAGTGCCCGTGCGCGCGGTGCCAGTTGGCCAGCGCGAGCGTCGTCGCGAAGAGCGAGGCGCCGAGGTCGTCGAGGCGGGCCCCGACCTGCCGCAGCGTGCGCAGCCCGGGACGCGGCTCGGCGTCCGCCGGCACGTCCTCGACGACCCCGAGGTGCTGGGCGCCCCCGTGCTCGCCGAGGTAGACCACGAGGTGGTCCGCGTCGGCGGGGACGGGGGCGCCGAGGACGACGCGCACGACGTGGTCCTCACCCTCCTCGACGGCCGTGGCGTCGCCGCACAGCCGGAAGACCCGGGTCGCGGGGTCGGCGAGCAGCCCGGTGAGGAGCGTGGGGTCGCCGCGGCGGTCGGCGCGGCGGTCGAGGGTACGCCGGGTGAGGGCGACGTCGGGAAGAGAATGGTCGGCTCGGGCCACGGTTCCCAGCCTAGGCGCCACGCACGTCCTACCGTGGGGGGCGTGGACCGCAGCCCCTCTCTCCTCGCCGCGCTGGCGAGCGCCGCCGTGCCCGGGCTCGACCCGGTGAGCGTCGAGGCGCTCCCGAGCCTGCCCGGGCAGTCCTTCGACGTCGCGTTCGTCGAGGACCAGGAGCACCGGCGGTGGGTGGTCCGCGCCCCCCGCACCGAGGTCGCCGGGGCCGAGATGGACCGCGCCGTCGTCCTCCTCGGGCTGCTCGCCCGCCGGCTGCCGTTCGCCGTCCCCGCCCCCAGGGGCTTCGTCGGGCTCGAGACCGGGGGGCGGGCGGCCGTCTACCCCTACCTGCCCGGGCACCCGCTCGAGCTCGCCTCGCTGCCCCACGGCCCCGGGCTGGCCGCCGACCTCGGCCGCGCCATCGGCGCCCTGCACAACACCGACCCCGCGCTGTTCGAGGAGGCCGGCCTGCCGGCGTACGACGCCGACGCCTACCGCACCCGACGCCTCGCCGAGCTCGACCGGGCCGCCGAGACCGGGCGGGTGCCGACCGCGCTGCTCACCCGCTGGGAGGGTGCCCTCGAGGACGTCGCGCTCTGGCGCTTCGCCGCCACCGCGACCCACGGCGACCTCACCGGCGAGGAGGTGCTCGCGGTCTTCGACGACCCCCGCGACGCCTCGACCGGCCGGGTCAAGGCACTCACCGGCTGGGAGGACGCCAAGGTCGCCGACCCCGCCGACGACTTCGCCGCGCTCGTCGCCGAGGCCCCGGCCGCCGCGGTCGAGACCGTCCTCGAGGCCTACGCCCACGTCCGGGTCGAGCGCCCCGACCCCAACCTGCTCGTCCGGGCCCGGCTCAGCGCCGAGCTGCGGATGCTCTCGCGCCTCATGGACGCCCTCGCCCGCAAGGACGTGCCGGCGGTCGAGGTGCTCTCGACCCAGCTGCGCCGCCTCGACGACGCGGTGCACGCCGCCGAGGACCTCGGCGACGACGACTACCGCCGCACCTCGCTCGCGCCGGTGACCGTTCGCCCCCGCCCGACCCCACCTCCCGCGCTGGTCGTCGACGACGACGAGGAGGACGAGCTGCCCGAGGTCGGTGACGTCACCGAGCGGCGGACAGGACTCGGCTGAGCTCGGCCTCGCCCGGCAGCTCGGGCCACACCGTCTCGCCGGTGGCGGCGTGGAAGAAGGCGCCGCGCACCCGCCGCGGGTCGACCCCCCGGAGCCGGGCCCAGGCCAGCCGGTAGGCCCCGAGCTGCACCGCCCGGGCCCGCGCGCGGGCGCCGGAGGCCGGCGCGCCCGTCTTCCAGTCGACGACCGTCCAGGTCGGCGCGCCGTCCGGACCGACCTCCTCGAAGACGGCGTCGATGCGCCCGCGGACGGCGATGCCGTCGAGGACGGTCTCGATGCTCGTCTCGACCTCCAGCGGGATGCGGTCGGCCCACTCGGAGGCGAGGAACGCCTCGCGCAGCGTGCCGAGCTCGGCGGGGTCCGGGTCGTCGTCGGCGAAGCCGGGCAGGGCGTCGACGTCGACGATGGCCGCCCGCGCGTAGTGCTCCTCGACCCAGGCGTGGAAGGCGGTGCCCCGCCGGGTGGCGAGCGCCGGCGGCTGGGGCATCGGGCGGCGCAGCCGGCTCGTGAACGCCTCGGCGTCCTCGGCGAGGGAGACGAGCGAGGACGTGGACAGGTGCGGCGGCAGCACGACCTCGGTGTCGGCACTCGCGTGCCGTCGCGCGCGCTCGCCGAGGAGCAGCTCGACCTCCTCGGCCCAGGGCCCCGCGGCACCGACGGGATCGCCGGCGGCGGGGTCCGGCTCGGTCGCGCTCGCCGCGAGGACCTCGCGGGCCGGGCCGAGGAGCAGCTCGCGCCGCGCGACGTGGTCGGGGGTGGGCCACGCCGTGCTCACGGACTCGGCCGTCCGCGGGTTCTGGGGCTTCGGGTCGTCGGTGGGCGGCAGCTCCACCCAGGGACCGGGGACGACGCGAGCGCTCGCGCGGACCTCCTCGAGAAAGCGTGAGGTGACCCGCGGCGTGGACGCCGTGCCCCACACGTGCGCGCTGAGCAGGAGGTCCGAGCGGGCGCGCGTCGTCGCGACGTAGGCGAGCCGGCGCTCCTCGGCGACGCCGTGCTCGGCGGCGGCCCGGGTGAAGCGCTCGACGGCCTCGGCCGCGGTGTCCCAGTCGTGCCCGTCGGCCCAGCCGAAGCGCGGGAGACCCTCGCGGTCGCCGCGCAGGTCGTAGGGAAGCGTCGCGAGGCCGACGAGCCAGGCCTTGTCGTTCGGGGCGCCGTGGCCCCAGTCGGCGCCGACCGGGCGGCTCTGGGTGGCCGAGTGCGCCGGGAAGGAGGACTCGACCAGCCCCGGCACGGCGACCACGTCCCACTCCAGCCCCTTGGCGGCGTGGACGGTCATCACCTGGACGGCGTCGGGGCGGGCCTCGACCCAGCCGAGGTCGAGCCCGCGCTCCTCGTCGACCGCCGCCTCGAGCCAGGCGAGGAAGCCACCGAGCCCGGCGCGGTCGGCGCTCGCCGCGAAGCCGCCCGCGACGTCGGCGAAGGCGTCGAGGTGGGCGCGGGCGGCCCCCGGGCTGTACCCGGGGCGGGCCAGCACCTCGATGTCCAGGCCGAGGGCGACCTCCGCCTCGGCCACGAGCTCGGGGAGGCCGAGGCCGGTCAGCGAGCGCAGCCGGCGCACGGTGGCCCCGAGGCCCTCGAGCCGGGTGCGAGCCGCCGGGGCGAGTCGCTGCCCCTCCTCGCC
>JACXUW010000263.1 GCA_014763705.1 Micrococcales bacterium
CCGACGTCCTGCCCGAGCATCGTCAGCAGCCAGCCGTAGAGGGCGCTGCCCGCGGCATCCGGTGGCACGTCGGTGTGCGCGGCGTTGCCCGAGAGCAGCAGTCCCGCCTCCCGGCCGCGGAACTCCTCGGCGACGAGCCGGCGCACCGGCAGGGCCAGGCGGCGGGCGAGGTCGAGGGCCTCCGCCGCCCGCAGGGCCCGCGCGAGCCGCAGCCCCGGTCGCACCGGCGGGAAGGTCGTGAAGAGGGCGTCGAGCAGGGGGTCGCGCAGCCGCTGCCACTGCTCGACCATCCGCAGCCACGCGTCGCCGTCCCCGGCCGCCTCCCGCTCCAGCCGCTCGGCGGTGTCCTCGGCGTCGGGATGGAGGACCGCACAGGTGCCGTCCGGGAGCGGGTGGGCCAGCACGTCGGGCGAGCGCCGCCAGACGAGACCGTGCTCCTCCAGCCCGAGGTCGCGGATGACCGGGCTGGCCGCGGCCAGGGGGTAGAAGGCGCTGAAGAGGTCGGTGACGACCCCGGGGGCGATGACCTCGGCGCTGCGGACGGCTCCCCCGAGGGTGTCCTGGGCCTCGACGAGGAGGACCTCCCAGCCGGCGTCCGCGAGCGCGATGGCGGCGACCAGACCGTTCGGGCCGGCACCGACGACGACGGCGTCACAGAGCTCCACGTCCCGACGCTACCCGGCGCCGCCCGTGGGGAACCCCCGGCCGGGGCCCGCGACCCGGGACGTTCGTCCCTCCCCGTGCCGGAGGTGATGCCGCACCGTGGGAGGACGACGACACGGGAGGCCGGGATGCCCCAGGACACGACTCTCTCCGCTGGTCCGGCGCGTCCCCCGGCCCGGCCGGGTGCTCCCGCCGCGACGTTGACCCTCACCGCGTCACCGTGCGAGTCCACCGAGGCGACTCTCGAGCGCGCCGTCGAGGCCGCCCTGGGCCGGGGCTGCCGCACGGTGGTGCTCGACCTCAGCCGGGTCGAGCTGGGTGCGGCCTCGCTGCCGGTGCTCGCCCGCCTCCAGGAACGCGTCGCCGCGGCGGGGGGCGTGCTCGCCGTCGCCGGCCCGAGCGGCCGGAGCCGGGCTCGGCTCGACCGGCTGCGGGGCGGTCGGCACCTCGTCGTCTACCCGGCGGTGCCGGCCCCGCCGCCCTGGTCGGAGACCGGGTCCGCGGTGTACGTCTGACGCGCGGGCACCGCGCGACCAGGGCGTCGCGAGCGCACGTCCCTCGACGTGGGGTCGACCACGCCGCGCCCTGAGGCACCGACGCGCGGGCGTAGAGTCTGGACCGGGACCCCGGACGGACGGGAGGCGCGGCATGACCGGACTCACGCCGACCTCAGAGCGCGCGACGACGTCCCGGCCGGCAGTCGCCGCCGGCCGCCGCACGCGGGTTTTCCTCCTGGACGACCACGAGCTGATCCGCCGCGGCCTGCACGACGTGCTCGAGGCCGACCCCGAGATCGAGGTCGTCGGCGAGTCCGGCTCCGCGGCCGAGGCCGCCCGACGCATCCCCGCCCTCCGCCCGGACGTCGCGCTCCTCGACGTGCGCCTGCCCGACGGATCGGGCATCGAGGTCTGTCGCACGGTGCGCGCCCGCGACGACCACGTGCGCGCGCTCATGGTGACCAGCTTCGACGACGAGGAGGCGCGCACGGCGGCGGCCCTCGCCGGCGCGTCCGGGTTCATCCTCAAGCAGATCCGTGGTTCCGAGCTGGTCGACGCCGTGCACCGGGTCGCCGCCGGCGAGACGGTCGCCCCGGGACTCGAGGACGGCATCCGCCCGCGGCCGGAGAGGGCGCGCATGGAGGAGCTCGCGGTCTCCTCGCTCACCCCGCGCGAGCGTCGCGTGCTCGACCTCGTCGTCGAGGGCCTCACCAACGCCCAGATCGGCGAGCACCTCGCCATCTCGGAGAAGACGGTCCGCAACCACGTGACCAACGTGCTCGCCAAGCTCGGCTTCACCCGGCGTACCCAGGCCGCCGTCTTCATGGTGCGGCGCGAGGGCTGAGGGAGGCGCGGCTCGAGGTGCCCGGTGCGCACCGGGGTGGGTCGTCCCCTGCCCGACGACCCACCCCGGCGCCGGAGGACCGGACGGGCGCCTTCGCCCGTCCCGGTCCTCCGGGGTCACACCGCCCGGACGGTCCGGACCACCACGGGGACCGTTCCGGCGAGCCCTGCCGGTGATGGGGCTCGAAGGGATCGCGGTGCGACCACGACGCCCGGGGTGGCGGACCACGGCCGACCCGTCATCGGCCCGTGGGCCGGCAGGAACGACCGGGACCGCCGGCCCCGCGACATCGACGCGTCACGCAGGCGCTCGACCTCGGGGACGACCACGGCGTCCGCTCCGTTCCGTTGACGGGTGGACCCGGGTCGAGGGGGCGACCCGGGTCCGGCGTTGCTCCTCGAGCCTCGCGGACCGGGGGGCCACCGGCCAGTGACGATTGTCCCGGCTCAGCCGGACGTCGGAGCCGGGAGCGGGCAGGCCCAGCGGACCCGGGTGCCGTCCTGCGGCGACGGGCCGACCTCGACGGTCCCACCGTGCCGTCGGGCCCGCTCCTCGAGGTTGCCGAGCCCGTCGCCGGGATGCTCCACGCCGGCGGGGCCGACCCCGTCGTCGTCGACGACGAGGGTCACCCCGTCCTCGGTGACGGTGAGCGAGACCTCGGTCCGCGCCGCGCCGGCGTGCCTCGCCGTGTTGGACAGGGCCTCGCGCAGCGCGGCGAGGACGTCGTCGACGAGCTCGGGAGGCAACCCGTCCAGGGCGCCGGCGAAGGTGACCGACGGGACGTGGCCGAGCACCCGGGAGGCCTCCGCGACGAGGTCGGTCACCTCGCGGACCGCCGAACCCCGCCGGGCCGAGCCCCGCAGCTCGAAGATGGCGCGGCGCAGGTTGCGGGTCACCTCCTCGAGCCGGGTGATGCGGTCGAGGTCGCGCTGCTGGCGTTCGTGGTCGGTGGCCCGGTCGACCTCCGCGCTCAGCTCCATCCCGACGCCGATGACGTCCTGGATGACGGTGTCATGCAGCTCGCGGGCGATCCGCTGGCGCTCCTCGAGGAGGGCGAGGCGCTGCTGCGCCTGCTCGCTCTCCCGCAGCCGCCGCTCCAGGGCCAGCCGGGAGCGCACGTCGCGGACCACGTTGACGAGCACCTCACCCTCGGCGCCCGGGAGCCGGCTCGCGTGCACCTCGCAGTCGACGACCTCGCCGGCACGGGTCAGCAGCCGTTGCGGGTGCAGGTCGTGGCCGTCGGTGCACAGCACCGGCCCACGGTCGACGTCGTCCGGAGGCGTCAGCTCGGTGGTCGACATCCCGCGCAGCTCCTCGGTCGGGTAGCCCAGGAGGGTCGTCGCCGCGCGGTTGACCGCCTCGATCCGGCCGGTCGCGTGGTGGACGACGACGACACTGTCCGGCACGAGGTCGAGGATGAGCGCGAGCCGGGCCCGCTGGTCCTCCTCGGCACGCCGGGTCGTCACGTCACGCACGGTCGCGATCGTCATCCGTCGGCCCGCGACGACCAGCGGGGCCAGCGCGATCTCGACCGGCACCAGGACACCGTCGGCGCGCTGCAGGGAGAGGTGGAGCCCCTCCCCCATCGCACGGGAGCGGGGCGCACGCGCGTAGCCCCGGCGCAGCCCGGTGTGCCGGACGCGGACCGCCTCGGGGACGAGGGTCTCGAGGGGGTGCCCCACGAGGTCGGTACGGTTCCAGCCACTCATCGTCTCGAGCGTCGCGTTCACGTGGATGACGACACCGTCCTCGACGAGCAGCATGCCGTCCGGGAACCGCTCGACCGCCTCACGGCACCACTCCTCGGCCGTCGCGAGGTCCGGGACCGCGGCGGCCGGTCGGACGCCCGCCCGGGGCCTGTCGCCACCCACCGCCTCCGACGATAGCGCCGCCGGGGTGTCCCCGGAACGGTCCTCGGGCGCACCTCACACCGCAGCGGTCCGGGCGCCACCGACGGCTCAGTCCGGGAAGCGCGGCCCACGGCCGATGCGCACCGGTCCGCGCGCCCTGGGCCCGACCGGCTCGCCGCGCTGCAGGACCCGGAGCGCGCCGTCGGCCGGGAGGCCGTGGACGAGCGCCCGGACCCGCGGGGTCAGCGCCCGCCAGCCGTCGCCACCGACGACCCGGGCGACCTCGCTCGGGCACGTCGTGCCGTCCGGGCGGTGCCGCAGCAGCGCTCGGGCCGTGGCGAGGACGCGCTCGGATCGGCCCTCGTCGGAGGCCTCCTCCCACCACGGCTCGCCGCGCTCGCCGAGGGCCACCTTGGCGTCGAGCACCCGGTGCCGGGCCGCGTCGCCCCGGGTCCGCACGAGCCGGCGGGCGGTCATCAGCTCGGCGACGAGCTCGGTGCGCAGCCGGTCCGGGATGCCGGGGTCGCTCGCCCGCCAGCGCCGACCGTCGACGACGACGTACCGCCCGTCGGCCGTGCGCTCGAGGTCCGGCCCGTCGTCGCCCACCCCGGCACGGTACGCCGCGCGGGCCGCGCGGTGGCGCCCTGTGTCCGGCACACTGCGGGCATGGAGTTCACGACGCAGCTGCAGGCCACCGGGAGGACGACGACCGGTTTCGAGGTGCCGGAGGCCGTCGTCGAGGCCCTCGCCGCCGGGCGCCGGCCCAAGGTGGTCGCCACGGTCGCCGGCCACGCGTGGCGCACGAGCATCGCCGCCATGGGCGGCGCGTACTGGCTCGGCGCGAGCGCCGCGGTCCGCGAGGCCACCGGGATCGCCGCCGGGGAGACGCACACGGTCACGGTGGAGGTGGACACGGCGCCGCGGACCGTCGAGGTGCCCACCGACCTCGCCGCGGCCCTCGCGGCCGACCCCGCCGCGGCGACCGCGTGGGCCGCCCTGTCCTACAGCCACCAGCGCAGGCACGTCGAGGCCCTCCTCGCCGCGAAGGAGCCCGAGACCCGCGAGCGCCGGGTGGCCTCGACCCTCGACGCCCTGCGCGCCGGCTGAGGCCGCCGGTGTCGCGGCTCGAGGCGGTCCGCGACGACCTGACCGCCCAGCGGGTCGACGCCGTCGTCAACGCCGCCAACTCCACGC
>JACXUW010000264.1 GCA_014763705.1 Micrococcales bacterium
CCGTGGTGCAGGGCCTGGCCCCCGCCTGCTCATCCCACGAAGACGCGGGCGTTGCGGAACATCCGCAGCCAAGGGCTGTCGGCCTCGACCGGCCCGCTGGTCCACGACATCTGGACGTTGCGGGAGACCCGCTCCGGGTGGGGCATCATCGCGGTGAACCGGCCGTCGGCCGTCGTCACCGCGGTCAGCCCTCCGGGCGACCCGTTCGGGTTGTGCGGGTGGGTGGTCGCCGGCCCGCCGCGGTGGTCGACGAAGCGCGCGACCTGGTGCACCGTGCCGAGGTCGCCCCGAGCCGAGAAGTTCGCGAAGCCCTCTCCGTGCGCCACCGCGATGGGGATGCGGCTGCCGGCCATCCCGGCCATGAGCACCGACGGGGAGTCGAGCACCTCGACCTGGGTGAGTCGTGCCTCGTACTGCTCGGAGCGGTTGCGGGTGAACCGCGGCCACGCCTCGGCGCCGGGGACGAGGTCGGCGAGGGCCGCGAACATCTGGCACCCGTTGCAGATGCCGAGCCCGAACGTGCCGTCGCGGTGGAAGAAGTCGTGGAACTGCTCGGTGAGGTCCTCGGAGAACAGGACCGAGCGGGCCCATCCCTCCCCGGCGCCGAGGGTGTCGCCGTACGAGAAGCCGCCGGCGGCCACCAGCCCGTGGAAGTCGGAGAGGTGCGCCCGGCCCGCCTGGAGGTCGGTCATGTGCACGTCGTAGGCGTCGAAGCCGGCCCGGTCGAGCATGAACGCCGTCTCGACGTGGCTGTTGACACCCTGCTCGCGCAGGACGGCGACCTTCGGCCGCACGCCGGTCGCGACGTACGGCGCGGCCACGTCGTCGGTGGGGTCGAAGGTGGGCGCGACGACGAGCCCACCGTCGTCGTCGGCGCCGACCGCGGCGTGCTCCTCGTCGGCGGCGCCGGGGTTGTCGCGCAGCACCGAGATGCGCCACGAGACCTCGTCCCAGGCCTGCGCGAGGTCGCGCACCGACTCGTCGACCAACACCCCGCCGGCCGCCCGCACCCGCACCCGCCGCTCGCTGACGGTGCGCCCGACGACCGAGGTGAGGTCCCCGAGGCCGTGGTCGGTGAGGACGTCGACGACCGTGTCGGCGTCGCCCTGGGCCACCCCCAGGACGACGCCCAGCTCCTCGGCGAACAGGGCTGCGACGGAACGGACCTCGAGGTCCAGGCCCATCCCGCCCGCGAACGCCATCTCGCAGGCCGCGGACCAGAGGCCACCGTCGGAGCGGTCGTGGTAGGCCGTGACGAGGCCCTGCTCGCGCAGCTCACCCAGAGCCGTCGCGAGCGCGACGACCCGCTGGGGGTCGTCGAGGTCGGGGACCTCGCGGCCGAAGGCGCCGGACACCTGCGCGAGCATCGAGCCGCCGAGCCGGTCGCGGCCGGCGCCGAGGTCGACCAGGACGAGGGCCGAGCCGTCGCGCAGCTGCGGGGTCCACGTGCCGCGGACGTCCGGGAGCGAGGCGAAGGCCGTGACGACGAGCGACACCGGCGAGGTGACCTGCTTCGCGTCCCCCATCGGGTCGGTCCACCGGGTGCGCATCGAGAGCGAGTCCTTGCCGACCGGCACGGAGATGCCGAGCGCCGGGCACAGCTCCATCCCGACGGCGCGGACGGTGTCGTAGAGCGCGGCGTCCTCACCCGGTTCGCCGCAGGCGGCCATCCAGTTGCAGGAGAGCTTGACCCGCCCGAGAGCGGCCACCGGCGCCGCGAGCAGGTTGGTCAGCGCCTCGCCCACCGCCATCCGGCCGGAGGCGGGTGCGTCGACCGCCGCCAGTGGCATCCGCTCCCCGCTCGCCATGGCCTCTCCCGCGAAGCCGACGTGGTCGGCGAGGGTCACCGCGACGTCGGCCACCGGCACCTGCCACGGCCCGACCATCTGGTCGCGGTGGGTCAGCCCGCCGACGGTGCGGTCCGCGATCGTCACGAGGAAGCGCTTGGACGCGACGGTCGGGTGCCGGAGGACCGCGTAGGCCGCCTCGCGGACGTCGAGGCCGGCCAGGTC
Source organism: Micrococcales bacterium (assembly GCA_014763705.1). Taxonomy (GTDB): domain Bacteria; phylum Actinomycetota; class Actinomycetes; order Actinomycetales; family Dermatophilaceae; genus Phycicoccus. The sequence goes on from JACXUW010000264.1 coordinate 2,013, forward strand.
GAGGTCGTCTCCGTGTCGCTCGACCCGGGTGACGTCGCGCGTCATCCGCGGCGGCTTGCCGAGGAGGGTCTCCATCGGCATGTCGATCGGCCGGTCCTCGCCGGGGACGTCCTCGGGACCGTCCGCGAGGACGAGCTGCCCGTCGTCTCGGGCCACCCCGACGACGGCGTGGGGGCACCGCTCGCGGTCGCAGAGCGCGGCGAACCGGGCGAGCGACTCCGGTGCGACGGCGACGACGTACCGCTCCTGGGACTCGTTGCACCACACCTCCTTCGGCGCGAGACCGGACTCCTCGAGCGGGACCGCGGAGAGGTCGAAGCGCGCACCGAGGAAGGCGCCGTCGACGAGCTCGGGGAAGGCGTTGGAGAGCCCACCGGCGCCCACGTCGTGGATCGCGAGGATCGGGTTCCCCTCGGGGCCGAGGCTCCAGCAGTGGTTGATGACCTCCTGGGCCCGCCGCTCCATCTCGGGGTTGCCGCGCTGGACGGAGTCGAAGTCGAGGTCGGCCGCGTTGGCCCCCGCGGCCATCGACGAGGCGGCGCCCCCGCCCATCCCGATGCGCATGCCGGGACCGCCGAGCTGCACGAGCAGCGTGCCCGCGGGGAAGGTGACCTTCTCGGTCAGGTTGGCGCTGATGGTGCCCAGGCCACCAGCGGACATGATCGGCTTGTGGTAGCCGCGGCGGACGCCGTCGACGGTCTGCTCGTAGACCCGGAAGAAGCCGCCGACGCCCGGCCGCCCGAACTCGTTGTTGAAGGCCGCCGCGCCGATCGGGCCCTCGACCATGATGTCGAGGGGGCTGGCGATGTGGCTGGGGGCGCCGTACTCCGTTCCCTCCCAGGGCTCGTCGGTGCCGGGCAGATGCAGGTTGGAGACCGCGAAGCCGGTGAGCCCGGCCTTCGGCTGGGAGCCGCGGCCGGTCGCGCCCTCGTCGCGGATCTCACCGCCCGCGCCGGTGGCCGCTCCGGGAAAGGGACTGATGGCGGTCGGGTGGTTGTGCGTCTCGACCTTCATGAGGACGTGCACCTCGCCCTCGCGACCGCGGTACGGGCTCGGACCGTCGGTGGCCTCGGGCAGCCAGCGGGTGCGCGGCCCGCCCTCCATGACGGAGGCGTTGTCCTTGTACGCGACGACCGTGCCGGCCCCCGCGACCTCCTCGGTGTGGCGGATCATGCCGAACAGCGAACGAGCCTGCGGCTCACCGTCGATGAGGAAGTCGGCGTTGAAGATCTTGTGCCGGCAGTGCTCCGAGTTCGCCTGGGCGAACATCATGAGCTCGACGTCGGTCGGGTTCCGGCGCAGGGCCGTGAACGCGTCGACGAGGTAGTCGACCTCGTCGTCGGAGAGGGCGAGCCCGAAGTCGCGGTCGGCCTCCTCGATCGCCGCGCGACCCCGGCCGAGCACGTCGACGTGCACCATCGGGTCGGCGTCCGCGATGTCGAACAGACCGGCCGCCGCGTCGCGCGACGGGAGGGCGGACTCGGTCATCCGGTCGTGGAGGACGTCGGCGCACCGGGCCCACTGCTCCTCGGTGAGCGGGGCGTCGCACCCGAGGTGGTACTCCGTCACCCGCTCGACCCGCCGGACCGCGACTCCGCAGCTGTGCGCGATGTCGGTGGCCTTCGAGGCCCACGGCGAGAGGGTGCCGAGGCGCGGAGCGACGACGACGAGGGCGGCGTGGGGTGCCTCCGGGACACCCCCGAACGGCTCGCCGTAGGTGAGCAGCCGCTCGACCGTCGACGTCGTGACCGGGTCGAGGGCCTCGTCGCTCGCGACCCAGTGGACGTACCGGGCGGCAACCGACGACACCTGCGGCGCGACGACGCGCAGCCGGGCGAGCACGCCGGCCGCGCGGAAGCTCGAGAGGGCGGCGCCCCCGGGGACGGTGGTCAGCACGAGGTCGTGCGACGAGGCCATGGCGGGTGTCTCCCGAGGGGGGTGCGGCGCGGGTGGCGATCTGCCGGTGCTCAGGCTACCGGCGGCGGCGCACCGCCCGGCCGCCGGACCAGGACCGGGCGAGCGCGGTGTACCATCTGGTACATGATCGACGTCTCACGCCCCACCACCCTTCCTGCGCCGGCCCTCTGGCCGGTGATGTCCGGAGTCCGCGACTGGGCCTCGTGGCTGCCCACCGTCGAGTCCGTCACCCCCCTCGAGCCGGAGCGGCCGGACGAGGTCGGCGCCGCGTACGCCGTCGAGCAGCCCGGACTGCCGCGCGCGACGTGGACCGTCACCGAGTGGGTCCCCGGGCGCTCGTTCACCTGGGAGTCGCGCGCAGTCGGGATCCGCACCACCGGGACGCACGAGCTCCAGGAGGGTCCCGACGGGACGACGATCCGGCTGGGGATCCGCTGGGAGGGTCCGCTCGCCGGGATCGTCCGGGCGTTCGTCGGGCGCAAGAGCCTCGACTACGTCACCCGCGAGTCGGCGGCCCTGGAGGCGACCGCCGCCGCCCGCACCACCGGCGCGTGACGCCGCCGCGGCCCGGCGGCCGGGACGAGCTGCTGGCGCGAGCCGTGGCCTGGTTCGCCGAGCACGGCGTCGGCGACACCAGCCTGCGCACGCTCGCCGCCGGCATCGGCACGAGCCACCGGATGCTCAACTACCACTTCGGCTCTCGCAGCGGCCTGCTCGGAGCGGTCGTCGAGGCGGTGGAGCGCTCCGAGCAGGAGGCGCTCCTCGGACTGTCGGCGACGACCGAGGACCCCTTCGAGGCCGGCGCCCTGTTCTGGGCCCGCGTCGCCGACCGGGCTGCCGTCTTCGCTCCGCTCTTCTTCGAGCTGTCCACCCACGCGATGCGCGGCGAGCCGCACGCCGAACCGCTGCGCCGCTGGTTCGGCGAGGGATGGCTGCCGGTGCTGGCGCGGGCCTACCGGGACCTCGGCGTCGGCGACGGCGCCGCCGAGACGCTCGCCCTGCAGTCCCTCGCGATGGCCCGCGGCCTGCTCTTCGAGGTGGCCGTCACCGGCGACCGTGCCGCGGCGGACCGGGCGATGGCAGGCTGGACCACGATGGTCCGGCG
>JACXUW010000265.1 GCA_014763705.1 Micrococcales bacterium
TCTCGGCGGTGCGCGCGGCGGCGGCGGTCATGATGTCGAGGTTGCCGGCGTACTTCGGCAGGTAGTCACCGAGGCCCTCGACCTCGTCGCGACCGCCGCGCGGGAGGCGCCCGGCGCACCGGTGTTCGCGCACGGGTGGCAGGAGCAGGACTGGACCCGCGAGCGGGCGATGACCTCGATCGAGCTCGACCGGGCGACCGGTGGTGGCGTGGTGTACGCCTCGCGGATCGACGGCCACTCGGCGGTGGTGTCGACCGCCCTCGTCGCCCTCTGCGGCGCCGACGCCCTCGACGGGTGGTCGGCCTCGGGCTTCGTCGTCCGCGACGCGAAGAACGCCGCCCGAGCGGCCTTCGACGCCGCGCGCAGCCACGCCGACCGGCGCCGCGACGTCGAGTCCGCGCTGCGGGCGGCCGCAGCGCTGGGCATCGTCTCCGTCCACGAGTGCGGCGGACCGCTGCTCACCTCGGCCGAGGACTTCGCCGACGTCCTCGACCTCGGCCGCCGGGCGGACCTGCCCGAGACCGTCGGCTACTGGGCCGAGGCGGTGACCGAGCCGGGTCAGGCCCGCTCGCTGGCGGCGCTGCACGGCGCGGTGGGCCTCGGCGGCGACCTCAACATCGACGGCTCGATCGGGTCGCACACGGCGCTGCTCCGCGGTGACTACGCGGACGCACCGGGCTGCCGCGGAACGGCGTACCGGGATGCGGCCGCGGTGCGCGACCACGTCGCCGCGTGTGCCCTCGCGGGGGTGCAGAGCGGGTTCCACGTCATCGGCGATGCCGGCCTCGACCTCGTCCTCGAGGGGTACGTGCGGGCGGCGGAGCTGGTCGGGGAGGACGTCGTGCGCGCGTCACGGCCCCGGCTCGAGCATGCCGAGATGGTCGACGCCGCCGGCATCGCGACGATGGCGCGGCTCGGCATCGGCGCGAGCGTCCAGCCGGCCTTCGACGCGTACTGGGGCGGGCGAGAGGGGATGTACGCGGCCCGCCTCGGTGCCGACCGCGGCGTCGCCACCAACCCGTACGCCTCGTTCGTCGCGTCCGGGGTACGGCTGGGGTTCGGATCGGACTCGCCGGTGACCCCGTTCGCGCCGTGGGTCGCCGTGCGGGCGGCGGTCGAGCACCGGGACGAACGGCAGCGCCTGGACGCCCCGACGGCGCTGGCGGCGCACACCACGGGAGGCCGGGAGCTGGCCGGGCGGCCCGGGGGAGAGCTCGTGGTCGGTGCGCCCGCCACGTTCGCCGCATGGTCGGTCGGCGCCTTCGACCAGGACGGGCTGCCCGTCCTCGGCGGCGGCGCACCGCTGCCGGAGTGCCTCCTCACGGTCGCCGACGGCATCGCCCTCTTCGACGCCCGCGGGTGACCGGGCACGGCCGCAGTATCACGCGGCGGCCCGGGTGCTCCTCAGGGTGAACGTCCACCCTCACCCAGGAGACACCATGGAACTCAACGACTCTGACCTCTTCCTGCGGTTCATCGCCCTGCGGAACCCGTACGTGTGGGAGGTCGTCGGCGGCGGCCCCCTCGGCCGTCTCGGGCAGGTCGCCCTCAACCCGCAGCCCCTGCCACCCCACGAGATCGGTGCGGCGCTCGTGGCGGTCCTCGCCGAGCGGGCGGCGGTGCACGGCAGCTTCTCCCGGTTCGCCGAGGACATCGAGGACTGGTGCGGGACGGGGTGGCCGCACCACATCCCCAAGCCCAAGGGCGAGGGGCCCGACCCGCTGCCGTGGCGGGTCTTCCTGGGGGCGGCCGTCGCGGCCGTCGAGCTGGCGCACGGGCTCGACGGCACGGACGCCGAGCAGGTGGCAGCCGGCGCCCAGAGGCTCTTCGAGCAGGCGGGCCGGCTCGGCGGCTGACGACCGGGGGCCCGGCTAGCCGCCCGCGAGGTCGCGACTGCGCTGGTCGGTGCCCAGCTGCCCGTAGGGGTAGTCGGCGGCGCCGAGGTCGCTCGCCCGGTCGAGGTCGGCGCACTCCTCGGCCGACAGCTCGAGTCCCGCGGCCTCGAGGTTGGTCCGCAGCTGTTCGGTGGTGCGGGCACCGAGGATGGTCGACGTCACGCCGGGGCGGTTGTTCACCCAGGCGAGGGCAACCTCCGGCATGGAGATGCCGCGGGTCTCGGCGACCTCGGCCACGGCGTCGATGATCCGCCAGGTGCGGTCGCTGCCGCGTCGGTCGTACGCCTCCATCCCCCGGTCGGGGTCGTCCCCGAGCCGGGTGTCCCCGGTGGGCCGCTCGTCGCGCCGGTACTTGCCCGAGAGCCAGCCCCCTCCGAGCGGGCTCCAGGGAAGCAACCCGATGCCGGCGTCGAGGGCTGCCGGCACGACCTCCCACTCGATCTCGCGGACGATGAGGCTGTACTGGGGCTGCAGCGTCACCGGCGCGTGCAGACCCAGCGCCCTCGCGGTCAGTACCGCCTTGGTCAGCTGCCACCCGGTGAAGTTCGAGAGACCGTAGTAGCGGACCTTCCCGGCCCTCACGAAGCCGTCGAGCGTGCGCAGCGTCTCCTCCAGCGGCGTGTGCGCGTCGTATGCGTGGGCCTGGTAGAGGTCGACGACATCGACCCCGAGCCGGCCCAGGGATGCATCGAGGGCACGGGTCAGGTGCCGGGCCGACAAGCCGTTGCCGTTGGGGCCCGGGTCGGTCGCGAACCGGCCCTTGGTGGCCAGGACCACGCGCTCGGTCACCTCACGCGGGCGCGCGGCCAGCCACCGTCCGATGATCTCCTCGGACACCCCTGCGGAGTACACGTCGGCGGTGTCGACCAGCGTGCCGCCCGCCTCGAGGAAGACGTCGAGCTGCTCGTGCGAGCCGGCCTCGTCGGTCTCGGTTCCGAAGGTCATGGTGCCGAGCGCGAGCTCGGAGACCGCACATCCGCTGTGGCCGAGGAGTCGATAACGCATGGATCGACACTAGTCCGGGCCCTGACGACCCGGGTGCTCGCGACCAGTCGTCACCTCTCGCGGCGTCCGTGTCCGCCCCGCCATGTGACGTTGCCACCACGTCGGCTCCGCCGGTCGCGTGGAGCGGGATGCTGGTGGCGGGCCGAGTGAGGCTCGGCCGGTCGGAGATGCGTCATGGACGTGGTCGAGGCGGCCCGAACCCGGGCCGGGGGACGGGCGAAGACGGCGCGGGGCGCCTGGGTGGCGCTCACGCTCTCGGGGGCAGCAACGTTCTGGGCAACCAACCTGCTGATCTCGCTGACCCCGGCGGCCGCCGCCTACCGGTCGGCCCAGTCGATCGACTACGTCCCGATGCTCGTCGAGGCGGCTGCGGGAGGGCTGGTCCTCGCGGGCCTGTTCAGCCTGATCATGCTGCGCTGGGGAGCTCGCCTGCCGGGTTCGGGGTGGCTGCGCCATGCGCTGTTCCTCGCCATCTGCGCGCTCGTCCTCGTGACAGCCTTCGTCGAGGTGCCCGCGAAGCTCGGGGCCGGTGGCGACGACCCCGGCAGGTGGCTGCTCGTCGCCACCGTCATCAACACCATCCGGATCGTGGCCCTGGGCCTGACGATCGGCCTCGTCGGGCGCGTCCGCGACGACGCCGCTGACAGTGACAGCCCGCGGGCGACCGGAGAGGACACACCATGACCAGCACCCTCAGCACAGCCCGGGCCACCACGCCGGACGCCTGGGATCGCACCGGGCTGGCGCGGTGGGCCGGTGGGCTCTACCTCGCGTACATCCTCACCAACGTGCTCGCCAGCTCTGTCGGCCACATCGGCCTCAGCGACGCCCAGACCCTGCGCACCACGATCGCCGACCACGAGCCGTCGTTCCGGATCGGGTTCGTCGCAGCGCTGCTCTCGGGCCTGCTCTTCGTCACCACCGCGTGGGCGCTCTCCACCCTGTTCCGGCCCGTGGACCAGAGCCTGGCCCTGCTCCTGCTCGTCCTCAACGCTGTCGGGGTGGCCGTCCAACTCGCCAGCTACCTGCCACTGCTCACCGTCCTCGCCCAAGGCGACCACTCCCTGGGGCTGTCAGGCCTCACCGACCCGCAGCTCGACACCATGGCGATGCTCTCGCTCTCCACCTACCGTGTCGGGTTCGTCACGGCTCAGCTCTTCTTCTCCGCATGGCTCTTCCCCCTCGGCTGGCTCGTGCTGCGCTCAGGGTTCCTTCCCCGCCTGCTGGGATGGCTGCTCCTGCTCGACGGCGTCGCAGTGCTCGTCTGGTTCCTGCAGACCCTCCTGGCCCCGGCGTACCCCGCGATCAGCTACCCCATGTGGGTCATCGGGTTCGTCGCCGAAGTCGGCCTCGCGCTCTGGCTCGTCCTCAAGGGCACGAAGGCCGAGGCGCCGACCAGCGACCCCGCCTCCTGACCGGCGCGCTCGTGCAGACGGCGGTGCTGGGGTTCGGTGGTGCGGGTGACGGCGTTCGGGCCGTGCCAGGTGAGGGTGCCGTCGGCGTCGAGGACCGGTCGCCATCGGCCGGTCTGCTTGAACCGGTGGTGGTGGCGGCAGAGGGACTCGAGCTCAGTGGGGGTGGTGGTCCCGTCGGGCCAGGCCCTGGCGTGGTCGAGGTCGCAGCGTTCGGCGGGCCGGGTGCAGCCCCACATGCGGCAGGTGCCGTCGCGGGTCTTGACGAAGTCGGCGATCGCACGGGTGGGCCGGTAGGCGGCGGTGGTGAGCGAGGCGAGGGTCCCCGTCTCGGCGTCGAGGACGGCCCGGGCCACCTCCAACGGCAGGGTCTTGAGCAGGTTGGCCATGGTCGCCGCGTCGACCCAGCCGACGCCAGGCAGCTGTGCGCCGGACACGGCGCTGCCGTGGCCGAGGGGCTCCATGGTCATCGTCAGGTCCCCGGTCGGCTCGGGCGGCTCCTCCCGCCAGGACAGCTCCTCGCGGGAAGCGGGGTCGAGGTCGGAGTAGCGGGTCACCTCACCGGTGACCGCGTCGACGACGGTGTCGTCGTCGACCCAGTCGACCCGGAACCGCTCACCCGGCACGGGTTCCGGGGTGGTCTGGTCGGTGACGACCGGGACCCCGAGCGTCACCTGCGCGGAGACGGTCACGT
>JACXUW010000266.1 GCA_014763705.1 Micrococcales bacterium
GGTGACCCGGGTGTTCAACGCGCCCGGGGCCACGATCAGCGGCGGGACCGTCACGCTGCCGGTCAGGCGGGTCCCGCAGGTCCTCTCCTTCGAGGTCGTCGACTCCGGCGGGGCGGCCGCCCTCGGGCTCGTCCACGTCCCGGCCGGTGGCTCCGGGGCGCCGAGCGTGCGCCCCGATGCCCTCGTGCGCGTCGACCGCGGCGGCTCGACGACCGTCGACCTCGCGCAGGTGGTCGTCGACCCCGCCGGCCGCTCGCTGTCCCTGACCACCGAGGACCGTCTCGCCGCATCCCCGGCCGGCAAGCTGCGGGTGGAGGCCGACGGGCCGACGCGGCTCACCGTCACCGGGCTCGCGAACTACGTCGGACCCGCCGCCATCGCCTTCGAGGTGACGACCGCCGCGGCGCCGGGCGGGACCGGGACCCGGGCCTTCGTCACCGTGCCGGTGCAGGTCGGGCCGGAGACGCCGGTGCTGCGCTGCCCGCCGACCGCGGTCGACGTCGTCGTGGGCGGCTCCTCCCGCCCGCTGCTCGTCCCGCAGCTGTGCCACGTGTGGACCGCCCGGCCGGAGACCCTCGACACGCTGAGGTTCAGCGGGCGGCTCGAGACGCAGGTGCCGGGCCTGTCGGTGGTGGCCCGCGACGACCGGACCCTCGTCGTCGCGGCCTCCTCCGCCGCCGTCCCGGGGACGACGGCGCGCCTGGTCGTCACCGCCGACGGCACCGAGGCGGTGCCGGCCGTCCTCACCGTGCGGGTCGCCGCCGCCCGGCCACCGAGCATGGCGCCCGTCTCCGTCGCCGGGGTGCGGGCCGGCACGACCGAGACGGTGAACCTGGACGGCTACCTCTCCTCCGACCTCGCCAACCCCGACTACTCCATCCTCGACGTCACGCCGGTCTCCGGCTCGCCGGCCACGACCCGCCGGGAGGGCCCGACCACCCTCTCGGTGACGCCGGACCGGACGGCCAAGGGACGCATCACCTTCCGGGTGCTGGTCACCGACGTCGACTCCCGGACCCGCACCGACCGGCAGACGACCGGCATCCTCACCGTCGACGTCCTCGGCGCGCCGGACGCGCCCGGCGCCCCGACCCAGGTCGGTCCGACCCTCAGCGAGTCGGCCCGCCTCGCGTGGACACCCGCGCGGGACAACGGCCTGCCCATCGAGGTCTACGAGGTCGCCTGGGAGGGCAAGACCCAGCTCTGCCCGGCGTCCCCGTGCCTCGTCACCGGCGTGGAGAACGCCGTCCCGCACCGGTTCACGGTGCGCGCGCGCAACGCCGTCGGTTTCGGGCCGCCGTCGGCACCGTCGGCCCCGATCACCCCGGACGAGGTGCCCGGCGCGCCGGTCGACCCGCGGGTCGTCGACCCGGTCGACCACGGCGTCACCGTCCAGTGGGGCGCGGCGCCCTCGTCCGGCTCGGCCGTCGACCTCTACCTCGTGACCTGGCCGGGCGGCCGGGCCGAGACGACCTCGACGCAGGTCACCGCCGGCGGGCTCGACAACTCGGTGCGCACCCCGTTCACGATCCGGGCCCGCAACAAGGCCGGGTTCGGTCCGCCGGTCACCGTCGAGGGACAGTCGGCCGGCACGCCGGCCATCCCGAACGCGCCGACGCTCGACGCGACCGAGATCGGCGGCGGTGCCAGCCAGGTCGTCGTCGCCACGTGGAACGCGGTGGCACCCAACGGCCCCGGGGACACCAAGTACATCGTGACCCGTACCGGGCCGGGCGGCACCGTCACCCTCTGCACGACGACGACCACCCGCTGCGAGGCGGACGCCGTGGCCAACGACGGCTCGACGTACGAGTACCGCGTCGCCGCCGCGAACGACGTCAACACCTCGCAGTTCAGCCCCCCGACCTCACAGCGAGCCGTCGGCACCCCGGGCGACTTCTCGTCGGTGTCCGCGGTGGCCACCGGCGTCGACCGGCAGGTGCGACTCCGGTTCACGACGCCACCGGCCCGCGACGACTCCGAGACGATCACCTGCCGGGTCTCGGGCACGACCTGCGGCCAGTGGACCGCCGGGAGCAGCCCGACCAGCTTCGACAAGCTCGTCACGGTGCCGGCCAACGGCAGCGCGTACACCTTCACCCTCACGGCGACGAACACCGGCGGCCTCTCGTCCTCGACGCGCGTGGACTCGGACGTCGTCTACGGCCCGCTCGGCGCGGTCTCGGTGCGTGTCGACGCGACGGTCGGTCCCTACGTCACCTTCACCGTCACCGCCGACCCGAACGGCCGGCCCGCCGACGTCGCCGTGACCGTGACCGGCGGTGACGCGGGGACCATCACCATCGACGACACCACCGGCAACGACCCCTGGACCCAGACCTGGACCCGCAAGGTCGGCTACACGAACGCGCTGGCCATCGCGGTCAGCGTGACCCGAGGTGCCGACGCCGCGAGCAGCTCGACGACGGCGACCACCGGCAACGGGACCATCCGCCTCGCCACCTGGCAGACGCTCCCGAGCGGTGACTCGACGGTCACGATCACCGGCCGGAACGTCTCGCCGAGCACGACGATGCAGTGCACGATCCACCAGGGCGGCCCGAGCGGCACCGTGGTCGCGACGACGAGCTTCCCGACCGACGCCTCCGGCGACGGCTCCCGCGACGTGCCGGCCTCCGAGTTCACCGGCGCCTCCGGGACGCGCTACGTCGCCGTGTGCGACGACACCGTCGCGCCGGCCACCCCGAGATCCTCCCGCGGATGGACCGCACCGTGACCCACCGTCAGTACCCGACCCCACCCCGACGACCGACGAGGACCCGATGAGCACCGAAGCCCCGGCCCACGCCGACGAGATCGCCTGGTTCGGCGAGACCTTCACGACGATCGTCGACGCCATCGGTGCCGCGCTCGTCGGCAAGGAGCGCGTCGTCCAGCTCGCCGTCACCTGCCTCGCCGCCGGCGGGCACCTCCTCGTCGAGGACGTGCCCGGCACCGGCAAGACGAGCCTCGCGCGCTCGCTCGCGGGCGCCGTGCACGGCAGCCACCAGCGCATCCAGTTCACCCCCGACCTGCTGCCGAGCGACGTCACCGGCGCCTCGATCTACGACCCGCGCCAGCAGCACTTCGAGTTCCGGGCCGGGCCGGTGTTCGCGAACATCGTCCTCGCCGACGAGATCAACCGGGCCTCGCCGAAGACCCAGTCCGCGCTCCTCGAGGTGATGGAGGAGGGCCGCGTCACCGTCGACGGCGTGACCCACCCCGTGCCGACCCCGTTCATGGTCATCGCCACCCAGAACCCCATCGAGCAGGCCGGCACCTACCCGCTGCCCGAGGCGCAGCTCGACCGCTTCCTCATGAAGACGGCCATCGGCTACCCCGACGCCGAGGCGACCATCGGCGTCCTCTCCGGGCTGGCCGTCCGCGACCGCGCGGCCGCGGTGGCCCCGGTCATCAGCGGGGACCAGGTGCTGCGGATGCGTGAGGTCGCCCGCTCTGTGCACGTCTCACGTCCCCTGCTCGAGTTCGCCCAGGCCGTCGCCGAGCGCTCGCGCGACCACCGCCACCTGCGGCTCGGGCTGTCGGTGCGCGGGCTGCTCGGCTTCGTCCACGCGGCGAAGGCGTGGGCGGCCGGGCAGGGCCGCAACTACGTCGTGCCCGACGACCTCAAGGAGCTCGCCGTCCCGGTCATGCAGCACCGGATGCTCCTCGACGCCGACGCCCAGTTCGACGGCGTCACCGTCCCCGACGTCATCGACCAGCTCTTCGACGTCGTCCCCCTCCCGACGAGCGCCGGGCACTGACCTCGCCGTGAGCCCCGCCCGCCAGCTCCTCGACCTCCTCCGGGAGCGGTCCGTCGTGACCCGCACCGGGTGGGGTGCCGCCGTCGTCGGCGTGCTCGCGACGGGGCTGGGCTGGGCGCTGGCCTGGGAGGAGGCCCGGATCATCGGACTCGGACTGCTCGTCCTCCTCCTGCTGTCGGTGCTCATGGCGCTCGGCGGCTCGCGGGTCGACCTCGACCTCAGCGTGCACCCCGTGCGGGTGCGCCCCGGTGGGGTCGCCGACGGCTCCCTGCTCGTGACCAACGGCCGCAGCCGCCGGGTGTCCCCGGCCGACCTCGAGGTGCCCGTCGGGGAGCACGTCGAGGCCTTCCGGATGTCGTCGCTCGGCCCGGGCGTGCGGGTCGACTACCCGTTCCCGATCCACACGACGCGCCGAGGGGTCGTGGTCGTCGGACCCGTGACCACGGTCATCGGCGACCCGTTCGGGCTCGCCCGCCGGGCCCTCAACGCCTCGCGGACCGTCGAGCTCTTCGTCCACCCCGAGACCGTCGCGCTGCCCTCGCTGGACGCCGGCCTCGTGCGCGACCTCGAGGGGCGGCCCACCGCCGACCCGTCGGTGTCGGACCTCGACTTCCACACCCTGCGCCAGTACGTGCCGGGCGACGACCGGCGGCACATCCACTGGCAGTCCTCGGCCCGGGTCTCGGCGGCGGCCGGCTCGACGATGCTCATGATGAAGGGCTACACCGACACCCGCCGTTCGCACCTCGGCGTGCTCCTCGACGCCCGGCCGGACGAGTACGCCGACGACGACGCGTTCGAGACCGCCGTCACCGCGGCCGCATCGGTCGCCGTGCGGGCGCTGCGCGACGACATGGACGTCACCGTCGTCGCCGGCGCGCACGCCGTCGACCGGGTCGGGGTGGCCCGCACCCTCGACGGCTTCGCCCGGGTCGAGCCCGACGACACCGACCTGCCGGCGCTCGCCGCCCGGCTCACCGGGCTCGCACCGGGCACGAGCATCGCGGTCGTCGTCACCGGTCCGGACACGAGCGTGCCGGAGGTGCAGCGCGCCTCGAACCACCTGGGACCGCACGTGCGCGTGCTCGTCGTCCGGGTCGCCCCGGGGGAGCGCAGCACGACCTCGTCGGTCGCCGGGCTGACGTTCCTCACGATGGGGGCCCTGAGCGACCTCTCCCGCCTCGTCCGGGTGGTGGGTGGACGATGACCGCCGCGCCGACCATCGCCCCGCCGC
>JACXUW010000267.1 GCA_014763705.1 Micrococcales bacterium
CCTGAGTCTAGGGAGCGGCGCGCCGGGGGCCGAACCCCGTCCCGCCCCCGGCGCGCCGCTCCCTAGACTCAGGCGCGCCCTCCCGAGAACCGACGTGGAAGCAGACGATGTCCGGACCCAACACCAGCTACGACCCCGTCGAGGTCGCCGCGCTCGACCCCGAGGCCGTCGACGCAGCCGTCGCGGCCGCGCTCGCCGCCGCCTCCGCGGCGACCACCCTCGAGGACCTCAAGGCCGCCCGCGGCGCGCACCAGGGGGACAAGAGCCCGCTCGCCCTCGCCAACCGCGAGATCGGCGCCCTGCCGCCGAGCGCCAAGGCCGAGGCCGGCAAGCGCGTCGGGCAGGCGCGTGGTCGGGTCGGCCAGGCCTTCGCCGCCCGGCAGGCCGAGCTCGAGGCCGAGCGCGACGAGCGCATCCTCGTCGAGGAGGCGGTCGACGTCACGCTGCCGACCGGCCGCCGCCCGCTCGGCCGGCGCCACCCCATCGAGCTGATGAGCCAGCGGATCGCCGACCTCTTCGTCGGGATGGGCTGGGAGGTCGCCGAGGGGCCCGAGGTCGAGGCGGAGTGGTTCAACTTCGACGCCCTGAACTTCGACGCCGACCACCCGGCCCGCCAGATGCAGGACACCTTCTACGTCGACCCGCCGGACGGCGGCCTCGTCCTGCGCACGCACACCTCGCCGGTGCAGGCCCGCACGCTCCTCGAGCGGGGGGTGCCCGTGTACGTCGCGGCGATCGGCCGGGTCTTCCGCACCGACGAGCTCGACGCCACCCACATGCCGGCCTTCCACCAGGTCGAGGGCCTCGCCGTCGACGAGGGCATCACGATGGCCCACCTCAAGGGCACCCTCGACCGGCTGGCCGCCGAGCTGTTCGGCGAGGGCATCACGACCCGGCTGCGCCCCTCGTTCTTCCCGTTCACCGAGCCGAGCGCCGAGATGGACCTGCGCTGCTTCGTGTGCCGCGGCGAGGACCCCGACTGCCGCACGTGCAAGGGCACCGGCTGGATCGAGTGGGGCGGGTGCGGGATGGTCAACCGCAACGTGCTGCTGGCCTGCGGCGTCGACCCCGAGCGCTACACCGGGTTCGCGTTCGGGATGGGGGTCGACCGCGCGCTGATGTTCCGCACGGGCGTCAGCGACATGCGCGACATGATCGAGGGTGACGTGCGCTTCGACGCGCAGTTCGGGATGGAGATCTGATGCGGGTACCGGTCGACTGGCTGCGCGAGTACGTCGCGGTCCCGCCGGACGCGAGGGGCCTCGACATCGCCGCGTCCCTCGTCTCGGTCGGGCTCGAGGAGGAGGGCCTGCACGGCGGTGGCGTCAGGGGCCCCCTCGTGGTCGGGCGCGTGCTGACGCTCGAGAAGGAACCGCAGAAGAACGGGAAGACCGTCAACTGGTGCTCGGTCGACGTCGGCGACGCGAACGGCACCGGCGAGCCGCAGGGGATCGTCTGCGGGGCGCACAACTTCGTCGAGGGCGACCTCGTCGTCGTCATCCTCCCGGGCGGGGTCCTCCCGACCCCGCAGGGCCCGCTCGAGGTGTCCGCGCGCAAGACCTACGGGCACGTCTCGGCCGGGATGATCTGCTCCGAGCGCGAGCTCGGGCTCGGCGACGACCACGACGGCATCATCGTGCTCACCCGGCGGTTCGCCGACGACCCCGAGGCCCTCGCCCGGTGCGTCCCGGGCGCGGACGCCGTCACGCTGCTCGGGCTGGACCGCGAGACCGTCGAGGTCAACGTCACCCCGGACCGCGGCTACTGCTTCTCGGTGCGCGGCGTGGCCCGCGAGTACGGGCACGCCACCGGCGCGGTGTTCACCGACCCGGTGGCCGACCTCGCGACGCGGGTTCCCCCGCCGAGCGCGAGCGGGTACCCCGTCGAGCTCGACGACGACGCACCGATCCGTGGCCGGGCCGGGTGCGACCGGTTCGCCGCCCGCGTGGTCCGCGGCCTCGACGTCACGGCGCCCACCCCGGGGTGGATGCGCACCCGTCTCACCGAGGCCGGGATGCGCCCCATCTCGCTCGCTGTCGACGTGACGAACTACGTGATGCTCGGGCTCGGCCAGCCGCTGCACGCCTACGACCTCGCGACCCTCGGCGAGCGGATCGTCGTGCGCCGGGCCCGGCGTGGGGAACGGCTGACGACGCTCGACGACGTCGACCGCGCGCTCGACCCGGAGGACCTGCTCATCACCGACGGCGGCGAGACCCCGATCGGCCTCGCCGGCGTCATGGGGGGTGCGAGCACGGAGATCTCCGGGACGACCACCGACGTCCTCCTCGAGGCGGCGCACTTCGACCCCGTGACGATCGCGCGGACGGCACGGCGCCACCGGCTGCCGTCGGAGGCCTCGCGTCGCTTCGAGCGCGGTGTCGACCCGCAGCTCGCGCCGGCCGCGCTCCAGCTCGCCGTCGAGCTGCTCGTCGAGTACGGCGGGGCCGCGGCCGGGGACGAGGTCACCGACGCCGGGTCCGCGCTCCCGCCGCAGCCGATCACCACGGACCTGGCCTTCCCCTCCCGCATCGTCGGGGTCGAGTACGACGGCCCCACGGTCGTCGGCGTGCTCGAGGCGATCGGCTGCGAGGTCCTCGTGGACGGCACGTCGCTCGTGGCGACGCCGCCCTCCTGGCGCCCGGACCTCACGACCGCCGAGGACCTCGTCGAGGAGGTCGCCCGCATCCACGGCTACGACCGCATCCCGTCCGTGCTGCCGACGCCGCCCGGCGGGTCCGGGCTGACCCGCGCCCAGCGGGTTCGCCGCACGGTCGCCGACCTCCTGGCGGCCCAGGGGCTCTTCGAGGTCTGGGGCGCACCGTTCGTCGGCGAGGACCGCTGGGCCGACCTCGGGCTCGACGTCGCGGCCGAGCGCGCGCGGACCGTGCGGATCGCCAACCCGCTCTCCGACGAGCAGCCGTGGATGCGTACGAGCCTCGTGTCGACGATGGTGGACGCCCTGCGCCGCAACGTCTCCCGCGGCGCGAAGGACGTCGGCCTCTTCGAGCTCGGCCTCGTGACGTCGATGGCGGGGCCGCAGCGCTCCGCCCCGACCGAGGACGTCGGCGTGCGGCCCGACGAGGCGACCCTCGCCGCCGTCCGCGACGCCGTGCCGCCCCAGCCGCGGCACGTCGGACTGCTCCTGACCGGCGACCGCGACCGCGCCGGCTGGTGGGGCGCCGGGCGGCGGGCCGAGGTCTTCGACGTCCTCGAGCTCGTCGAGGCGCTGGCCGAGGCCCTCGCGGTGGAGGTCGTCGTCACCGCCGACGCCGTGCTGCCGTGGCATCCCGGCCGCTGTGCCCGGGTCTCGCTGGCCGACGGCACGGTCCTCGGCCACGTCGGTGAGCTGCACCCGAAGGTCGTCGCGGCCCTCGGCCTCCCGGCCCGCACGGTGGGCGGCGAGCTCGACCTCGACGCCCTGACCCGGGCCGCCGACCGCACGGTCGCCGCCCGTACCCTCGCCACGTACCCGATGGCGCAGAGCGACGTCGCGCTCGTCGTCGACCGGTCGGTGCCGGCGGCGCAGGTGCGCGCGGCGCTCGTGGCGGGCGGCGGCGACCTGCTCGAGGAGGTCCGCCTCTTCGACGTCTACGAGGGCGACCAGGTCGGGGAGGGGCACCGCTCCCTCGCCTACCGGCTCACCTTCCGCAGCCCGGAGCGGACGATGACGACCGAGGAGGTGTCCGCGCTGCGTGACGCCGCGGTCGCCGAGGCCGCCCGGGCCCTCGGAGCGGTGCAGCGGGCGTGAGCGACCTGCTCGACGAGCCGGTCGACGACGACGGCGACGTGACCCCCGAGCCCGACACCGAGGAGGTGGCCGGGCGCGGGGGTCACCTCGTGGCCGTCGTCACCGGCGCGTCACGGGGCATCGGCCGGTACGTCGCCGACGCCCTCGAGGACGCCGGCTGGGTCGTCGAGCGCGGGTCGTCGGCCGTCGCCCCGGTCACCGACCGCGACGCGCTCGCGGCGTGGGTCGCCGACGTCGTCGAGCGCCAGGGCCGCATCGACCTGCTGGTCAACAACGCCGGGGTGATCGACGCCGAGGTCGACCTCTTCGCGTCCGACCCCGACGAGTGGTGGCACACCGTCGAGGTCGACGTCCTCGGCCCGTACCTCATGACCTGGCTCGTGGCACCGCACCTGCTGGCGGGCGGTGGTGGCCGGGTCGTCAACCTCAACTCGGGGGCCGGCCGGCGGGCCGGCGCCGAGGCCAGTGCGTACAACGTCAGCAAGACCGCGCTGGCGCGCATCACGGGCTCGACCCACCTCGCCGGCTGGGACCGCGGCATCCGGGCCTTCGACCTCATGCCCGGGGTGGTCCGCACCGACATGACCGAGGCGATGGAGGCGCACGCGGACCGCACCGAGTGGACCGCGCCCGAGGAGGTCACCGCGCTCGTCCTGGCGCTGGCCTCGGGCGACCTCGACGTCTTCTCCGGCCGGTTCGTCCGGGCCGGCATCGACACCCCGGAGTCGCTGCGTGCCATGGCCGACCGCGGCCTCGAGCCGGGGGAGCGGATGCTCGACCTCGTCCTGCGCGAGGACGACCCGCTCGCCTGACGACCGGACGGCGTGTGCATGGAGTTGTGAACTCCTGTATGGTCATGCACATGACGACACGGGTCGCCGTCGCGGGCGCGAGCGGGTACGCCGGAGGTGAGGTCCTCCGGCTGCTGCTCGGCCACCCGGAGCTCGAGGTCGGCGCGGTCACGGCGTCGGCGAGCGCGGGGCAGCGGCTCGGCGACGTCCACCCCCACCTCACGCCGCTCGCCGACCGGGTCCTCGAGGAGACGACCCCGCAGGTCCTCGCGGGCCACGACGCCGTCGTCCTGGCGCTCCCGCACGGTCTGTCGGCCGCGCTCGCCGCGTCCCTGCCCGCCGAGGTCGTCGTCGTCGACTGTGGCGCCGACTTCCGGCTCCGCGACGCCGACGCCTGGACCGCCTTCTACGACACCCCGCACGCCGGTTCGTGGCCCTACGGG
>JACXUW010000004.1 GCA_014763705.1 Micrococcales bacterium
TCCTCCCGACGTCGCTGCCGACGATCCTGCCCACGCTGCCCCTGCCGACGATCACCGTGCCGCTGCCGACGATCCTGCCCACGCTGCCGGTGCCGACGCAGTCCGGTGGTGGGCTGTGCCCGCCGATCTGCCTCGGGTCCAGCACCTCCGGGGCCGACGTCTCGTGGGTGTCCCTCTACACCGGGGGGATGCCGTGATCCGCCGGCTCACCAAGGTGCAGCTCGCGCTGTTCCTCGCCATCACCGTCGTCGCGACCTCGATCCTCTCGGCGAGCTACGTCGGGCTCACCGAGCGGCTGTTCGGGACCGGGCCCACCGTCGTCGCCGACCTCGCGAGCTCGGGTGGCATCTTCGCGGGCGCGGAGGTCACCTACCGCGGTGTGCGCGTCGGACGGGTCTCCGAGCTCACACTGAGCGCCGACGGCGTCCGGGTCCACGCCAAGCTCGAGTCCGGCACCGAGGTGCCCGTCGACACCCGTGCCGTCGTCGAGAACCGGTCCGCGGTGGGGGAGCAGTACCTCGACCTCCAGCCGCGCTCGCTGGGCGGGCCCTACCTCGCGGACGGCGACGTGATCAAGCGCGCCGACACGGCGACCCCGCTGCGGGTCGACCAGCTGCTGCTCGACGTCGACCACACCGTCCGCTCGGTCCCGCAGGACGACCTGGTCACCGTCATCGACGAGCTGGGCACCGGGTTCGAGGGCACCGGGGCCGACCTGGGCCGCCTCATCGACAACGGAGATGCGTTGACGCGCAGCGCGATCGACGCGCTCCCGGACACCATCGCGCTGCTCAAGTCGGGCAAGACGGTGCTCGACACCCAGCGGGTCGGCGCGTCGCAGATCAGGACCTTCTCGGGCAACCTCGCCCGCATCTCCGAGACGCTCAAGGCCTCCGACCCCGACCTGCGCGTCGTCCTCGACCGCGGCACGGTCGCCTCCAAGGAGCTCGAGGCCGTCGTCCGCGAGAACCGCGACTCGCTCGGCACGCTGGTCGCCAACCTCGTCACCGTCGGCCAGGTCACGAGCAGCCGGGTCGACGGCATCGACCAGCTGCTCATCACCTACCCCGAGGTCGTCGCCGGCGGCTACACGGTCGTCCCCGGCGACGGCACCGCGCACTTCGGGGTGCAGCTGACCCAGGCGCCCGCGCCGTGCACGGCCGGCTACGGAGGCACGACGAGGACCGACCCGAACCGGACCAGCGGACTGCCCCCGGTCAACACCGCCGCGCGGTGCTCGCTGCCCCGCGGGTCCGCGTCCGACGTCCGAGGGGCGCAGAACGCCCCCGGGGCCCGCCCGGTCGGCAGCGCCAGCTACGCGATGGCCTATGGTTCGGACCCTGTGCCGCTCGGCACGACCGCCTACGGGGCACCGCTGACCGTGTCCGCGCCGGTCGCCCCCCAGGGCTCCGGCTCCGGGGCGTGGTCCTGGATCATGGAGGAGGCCGCCCGATGACCCGCACCGTGCGCCTGCTCTGGGCGCTCGTGGCCCTCGTCGTGCTCGCCACCGTGGTGCTCGGCGCGACCCGCGGGCGTGCCTGGTTCGAGGGCCGGCAGCTCGAGCAGGCCCAGCGCGACGCCCTCGCCGCCGGGCGTCAGCTCGCCGTCAACTTCGCCACCCTCGACTACCGGCACGTCGACGAGGACACCAAGCGGGTCGAGGACGGTGCGACGGGGGAGTTCCTCCAGAGCTACTCGACCTCGCTCGCCGACCTGCGCAAGGTCGTCGTCGAGAACAAGTCGACCTCGCACGTGGAGCGGGCCGAGGCCGCGTACGTCTCCGGCGACCGGGACTCGGCCCAGGTCATCGTCGGGATCGTCGCCCCGACCTCGAACACCAACGCGCCGAACGGCGAGACCAAGACCTACCGGGTCAAGCTCGGCCTGCGC
This sequence comes from Micrococcales bacterium, assembly GCA_014763705.1. Taxonomy (GTDB): domain Bacteria; phylum Actinomycetota; class Actinomycetes; order Actinomycetales; family Dermatophilaceae; genus Phycicoccus. The sequence goes on from JACXUW010000004.1 coordinate 1,891, forward strand.
GAGCTCGGCGGGACGTGGAAGGTGGAGCGCCTTGAGTTCGTCGGATGACCGTCGCCGTCCCCGGGTCGCCGGCCAGCGCCGGCGGCACCGGCGACCGGAGGCCGTCCCGGAGGAGATCGTCCCGGAGGAGACCGTCCCGGAGGAGACCCTCCCGGAGGAGGAGCCCGCCGCGGAGGAGCAGGGCCCCGCGTCCGGCCGTCGGCTGCCGCCGGGGGTCGGCGCACCGCTGCTCGCCCTCGTCGTCGCCCTCGTGGCCTTCGCGCTCGTCCTCGCGGTCTCGCTGCGCGACCCGCACGCCCGCGAGCGCGACGCCCGGGCGGCCACCGCGGCGGCCCGGACCTCGCTGGAGCAGTTGCTCTCGTACAGCTACCAGACCCTCGACGCCCAGGCACAGCGCAACGGGGGCCTGCTGACCGGGGCGTTCAAGCAGGAGTACGCCGCGACGATGGCCAAGACCATCGCGCCGGTCGCCGAGAAGGAGAAGGTCACCGTCCAGGCCCGCAGCTACGAGGCGGGCGTCATGGGGCAGACCCCGGACACCGTGACCGTCCAGGTCTTCCTCAACCAGGCGAAGACCTCGGAGTCGGAGAAGCAGCCCTCGATCGACCAGAACCGGGTCATCGCGACGATGCGCAAGGTGGGCGGACGCTGGCTCATCGAGAAGCTCTCCGCCTACTGAGCGCGCCCGCCGGCCCTCGGCCGTTCGGCGTGCGGCACGCCCGGGATCCCCGTTTCGCTTGACGAGCGGGGGCGGGCCCGCCATCCTGTTGCGCGTCGCCCGCCTCGGCGGGGGACCGCACCGGGAGCCGCGGGCTTGACGCGGTTGGACGGTGCTGCCTTCTTCGGGTATGCTATCTCTTTGCGCTGCCCCTAACCTTCCCTCGCTCGTCGACGAGCCGTTCCGTCGCCATGCTCCCGGCTGTCCCGGGAGACCCGCGTCGTGAGCGTCTCGGCGCCGGTGGTGGGGTCGGGAGCGGCCAGCCCGCACAACAGACCAGGCCTGTGGAAGGAACCCTCCTTGGCTGCCTCGCGCACCTCGTCCAAGACAGTGACCACCGCTCGGACGGCCTCGGGCCGTCTCTCGTTCGCCAAGATCCGCGAGCCCCTGGAGGTCCCCGACCTCCTGGCCCTCCAGACCGAGAGCTTCGACTGGCTCCTCGGGAACGAGCGCTGGCAGGAGCGCGTCGCCGCCGCCCTCGAGGCCGGCCGTGACGACGTCCCGGAGCGTTCGGGCCTCGAGGAGATCTTCGAGGAGATCTCGCCGATCGAGGACTTCAGCGGCTCGATGTCCCTCAGCTTCCGCGACCACCGGTTCGAGGAGGTCAAGTACTCCATCGAGGACTGCAAGGAGCGCGACCAGACCTACTCGGCGCCGCTCTTCGTCACCGCGGAGTTCATGAACAACACCACCGGTGAGATCAAGAGCCAGACGGTCTTCATGGGCGACTTCCCGCTGATGACCGAGCGCGGCACCTTCATCATCAACGGCACCGAGCGCGTCGTCGTCTCCCAGCTGGTCCGCAGCCCGGGCGTCTACTTCGAGCGCACCCCGGACAAGACCTCCGACAAGGACGTCTACTCCGCCAAGGTCATCCCGAGCCGGGGTGCGTGGCTCGAGTTCGAGATCGACAAGCGCGACATGGTCGGCGTCCGCGTCGACCGCAAGCGCAAGCAGTCGGTCACGGTCCTCCTCAAGGCGCTCGGCATGTCCGAGGCCGAGATCCTCGAGCAGTTCGGCGACTACGAGTCGATGCGGATCACGCTCGAGAAGGACAACACGACCGACCAGGACGACGCGCTGCTCGACATCTACCGCAAGCTGCGCCCGGGCGAGCCGCCGACGAAGGAGGCCGCGCAGACCCTGCTCGACAACCTCTACTTCAACGGCAAGCGCTACGACCTGGCCAAGGTCGGCCGGTACAAGATCAACAAGAAGCTCGGCGTCGACACCGAGCTGTCGAACTCGACCCTCGGCCTCGAGGACGTCGTCGCGACGATCAAGTACCTCGTCGCCCTCCACGCCGGCGAGGAGACCCTCCCGGGCCACCGCCGCGGCGAGGCGGTCGACGTGCGCGTCGAGACCGACGACATCGACCACTTCGGCAACCGTCGCCTGCGCAACGTCGGCGAGCTGATCCAGAACCAGGTCCGCACCGGCCTGTCCCGGATGGAGCGCGTCGTCCGCGAGCGGATGACCACCCAGGACGTCGAGGCGATCACGCCGCAGACGCTCATCAACATCCGGCCGGTCGTCGCCTCCATCAAGGAGTTCTTCGGCACCAGCCAGCTGTCGCAGTTCATGGACCAGAACAACCCGCTCGCGGGCCTGACGCACAAGCGGCGTCTGTCGGCCCTCGGCCCGGGTGGTCTCTCCCGCGACCGCGCCGGCATGGAGGTCCGCGACGTCCACCCGTCGCACTACGGCCGCATGTGCCCGATCGAGACCCCTGAGGGCCCGAACATCGGCCTCATCGGCTCGCTCGCCTCCTACGGCCGGATCAACTCCTTCGGCTTCATCGAGACCCCGTACCGCAAGGTCGACAAGGGCCGCGTCACCGACGAGGTGCACTACCTCTCGGCCGACGAGGAGGACGAGCACGTCATCGCGCAGGCGAACGCCACGCTCAATGACGAGGGCACCCACTTCGCCCACGAGCGCGTGCTCGTGCGCGTCAAGGGTGGCGAGGTCGAGTACGTCCCGGCCGACGAGGTCGACTACATCGACGTCTCGCCGCGCCAGATGGTGTCCGCGGCCACCGCGCTCATCCCGTTCCTCGAGCACGACGACGCCAACCGCGCCCTCATGGGCTCGAACATGCAGCGCCAGGCGGTCCCGCTCGTGCGGGCCGAGGCGCCGCTCGTCGGCACCGGCATGGAGTACCGCGCCGCCGTCGACTCCGGTGACGTCGTCGTCGCCGAGAAGGCCGGTGTCGTCACCGAGGTCTCCGCCGACCTCGTGACGGTCGCCGCGGACGACGGCACCTCGCGCACCTACCGGATCGCGAAGTTCGACCGCTCGAACCAGGGCAACAGCTACAACCAGGTCGTGCGCGTCGACGAGGGCCAGCGGCTCGAGGCCGGCCAGCTCATCGCCGACGGTCCCGCGACCGACGGTGGCGAGATGGCGCTCGGGCGCAACCTGCTCGTCGCGTTCATGCCGTGGGAGGGCCACAACTACGAGGACGCGATCATCCTCAGCCAGCGGCTGGTCCAGGACGACGTCCTCTCCTCGATCCACATCGAGGAGCACGAGGTCGACGCCCGCGACACCAAGCTCGGCCCCGAGGAGATCACCCGCGACATCCCGAACGTCAGCGAGGACGTCCTCGCCGACCTCGACGAGCGCGGCATCATCCGGATCGGTGCCGAGGTCCGCGACGGCGACCTCCTCGTCGGCAAGGTCACGCCCAAGGGCGAGACCGAGCTGACCCCCGAGGAGCGCCTGCTCCGCGCGATCTTCGGCGAGAAGGCGCGCGAGGTCCGCGACACCTCCCTCAAGGTCCCCCACGGCGAGACCGGCACCGTCATCGGCGTCAAGGTCTTCGACAAGGACGAGGGCGACGAGCTGCCGCCGGGCGTCAACCAGCTGGTCCGCGTCTACGTCGCGAACAAGCGGAAGATCACCGACGGCGACAAGCTCGCCGGCCGGCACGGCAACAAGGGCGTCATCTCCAAGATCCTCCCGGTCGAGGACATGCCCTTCCTCGAGGACGGCACCCCCGTCGACGTCGTGCTCAACCCGCTCGGTGTCCCCGGCCGCATGAACGTCGGCCAGATCCTCGAGCTGCACCTCGGCTGGGCCGCCAGCCGCGGCTGGGAGATCGAGGGCACGCCGGAGTGGGCCGAGCTCGTCCCGGACGACGCCCGTGAGGCACCGGCCGGCACCCGGGTCGCGTCGCCGGTCTTCGACGGTGTCCGCGAGAACGAGATCGTCGGTCTCCTCGACAGCACCCGGCCCACCCGCGACGGCGTCCGTCTCATCGACGGCACCGGCAAGGCCCGCCTCTTCGACGGCCGCTCCGGCGAGCCGTTCCCGGAGGCGGTGTCGGTGGGCTACATGTACATCCTCAAGCTGCACCACCTCGTGGACGACAAGATCCACGCGCGCAGCACGGGTCCGTACTCGATGATCACCCAGCAGCCGCTCGGCGGTAAGGCCCAGTTCGGTGGCCAGCGCTTCGGTGAGATGGAGGTCTGGGCCCTCGAGGCGTACGGCGCGGCCTACGCGCTCCAGGAGCTGCTGACGATCAAGTCCGACGACGTCAACGGACGCGTCAAGGTGTACGAGGCGATCGTCAAGGGCGACAACATCCCCGAGCCCGGCATCCCCGAGTCCTTCAAGGTGCTCATCAAGGAGATGCAGAGCCTCTGCCTCAACGTGGAGGTGCTGTCGAGCGACGGCTCCACCATCGAGATGCGCGAGGCGGAGGACGACGTCTTCCGTGCCGCCGAGGAGCTCGGCATCGACCTGTCCCGGCGCGAGCCGAGCAGCGTCGAAGAGGTCTGACAGGTGGCGGCCGGGACGCCGCGAGGCGTCCCGGCCCACCGCCCGGCCGACACCACCTGACAGACCACAGACTGCGCAAGTAACGAAAGAAGGAACCACGTGCTCGACGTCAACTTCTTCGACGAGCTCCGGATCGGCCTCGCGACGGCCGACTCCATCCGTGCCTGGAGCCACGGTGAGGTCAAGAAGCCCGAGACGATCAACTACCGCACCCTCAAGCCCGAGAAGGACGGCCTCTTCTGCGAGAAGATCTTCGGCCCGACCCGGGACTGGGAGTGCGCCTGCGGCAAGTACAAGCGGGTCCGCTTCAAGGGCATCATCTGCGAGCGCTGCGGCGTCGAGGTGACCCGTGCCGCCGTGCGTCGTGAGCGGATGGGCCACATCGAGCTCGCCGCCCCCGTCACCCACATCTGGTACTTCAAGGGTGTCCCGAGCCGCCTCGGGTACCTGCTCGACCTCGCCCCGAAGGACCTCGAGAAGGTCATCTACTTCGCGGCGTACATGATCACGCACGTCGACGAGGACCAGCGGCACGCCGACCTCCCGTCGCTCGAGGCGCAGATCCAGGTCGAGAAGAAGGAGATCGAGAACCGGCGCGACGCCGACGTCGAGACCCGGGCCAAGAAGCTCGAGGACGACATCGCCGCCCTCGAGGCCGAGGGCGCCAAGTCCGACGCCAAGCGCAAGGTCCGCGACTCCGCCGAGCGCGAGATGAACGCCATCCGCCGGCGGGCCGACCAGCAGGTCGAGCGCCTCGAGCAGGTCTGGGACCGCTTCAAGAACCTCAAGGTCCAGGACCTCGAGGGCGACGAGGTCCTCTACCGGGAGATGCGCGACCGCTTCGGTCTGTACTTCGAGGGCGGGATGGGCGCCGCGGCGATCCAGAAGCGCCTCGAGACCTTCGACCTCGAGGCCGAGGCCGAGAACCTCCGCGAGATCATCGCCACCGGCAAGGGCCAGCGCAAGACGCGTGCCCTCAAGCGGCTCAAGGTCGTCTCCGCCTTCCAGACGACGACCAACCAGCCGGCCGGCATGGTCCTCGACGCGATCCCGGTCATCCCGCCGGACCTGCGCCCGATGGTGCAGCTCGACGGTGGCCGCTTCGCGACCTCCGACCTCAACGACCTCTACCGCCGGGTGATCAACCGGAACAACCGCCTCAAGCGGCTGCTCGACCTCGGCGCGCCGGAGATCATCGTCAACAACGAGAAGCGGATGCTCCAGGAGGCCGTCGACAGCCTCTTCGACAACGGCCGCCGCGGCCGCCCGGTCACGGGTCCCGGCAACCGTCCGCTCAAGTCGCTGTCCGACATGCTCAAGGGCAAGCAGGGCCGGTTCCGCCAGAACCTCCTCGGCAAGCGCGTCGACTACTCGGGCCGTTCGGTCATCGTCGTCGGCCCGCAGCTCAAGCTGCACCAGTGCGGCCTGCCGAAGCAGATGGCCCTCGAGCTCTTCAAGCCGTTCGTCATGAAGCGGCTGGTCGACCTCGACCACGCCCAGAACATCAAGTCGGCCAAGCGCATGGTCGAGCGCCAGCGCCCGGTCGTCTGGGACGTGCTCGAGGAGGTCATCACCGAGCACCCGGTGCTCCTCAACCGGGCACCCACGCTGCACCGCCTCGGCATCCAGGCCTTCGAGCCGCAGCTCGTCGAGGGCAAGGCCATCCAGATCCACCCGCTCGTCTGCACCGCGTTCAACGCGGACTTCGACGGTGACCAGATGGCCGTGCACGTGCCGCTGTCCGCGGAGGCGCAGGCCGAGGCCCGCATCCTCATGCTGTCCTCGAACAACATCCTCAAGCCGGCCGACGGCCGCCCGGTGACCATGCCGACCCAGGACATGATCATCGGCCTCTACCACCTCACCTCCGAGGTGGAGGACGGCAAGGGCGCCGGTCGCGTCTTCTCGACGCCGGCCGAGGCGCGGATGGCGTTCGACGCCGGCGAGATCGAGCTCGGCTCGCGGGTGAGGATCCGCCTCGAGCACCTCGTCCCGACCCCGATGTCGGAGCTGCCGGAGGGCGTGGAGCTCGACGAGCAGGGCTTCGCCTCGAGCCTGATCCTCGAGACGACCCTCGGGCGCGCGCTCTTCAACGAGACGCTCCCGGAGGACTACCCCTACGTCAACGACCAGGTCGACAAGAAGCGCCTGTCGACGATCGTCAACGACCTCGCCGAGCGGTACAGCAAGGTGCAGGTCGCGGCGAGCCTCGACGCGCTCAAGGAGTACGGCTTCCACTGGGCGACCCGCTCGGGCACCACGGTGGCCATCTCCGACGTCGTGACCCCGCCGCGCAAGCTCGAGATCCTCGACGGGTACGAGACCAAGGCGACGAAGGTCCAGACCCAGTACGAGCGGGGCCTCATCACCGACGACGAGCGCCGTCAGGAGCTCATCGAGATCTGGACCCAGGCGACGAACGAGGTCGCCAAGGAGATGGAGGCGAACATCCCGCGGAGCAACACCATCTACCGGATGGTGTCCTCGGGTGCGCGTGGTAACTGGATGCAGCTGCGTCAGATCGCCGGCATGCGTGGCCTGGTGTCGAACCCGAAGGGCGACATCATCCCGCGGCCGATCCGCGCGAACTTCCGCGAGGGCCTCACCGTGCTCGAGTTCTTCATCTCGACGCACGGCTCCCGCAAGGGGCTGGCCGACACCGCGCTGCGCACCGCCGACTCCGGGTACCTCACCCGTCGTCTCGTCGACGTGTCGCAGGACGTCATCGTCCGCGAGGACGACTGCGGCACCGAGCGCGGGCTGGCCATGCCGATCGCCTCGACCGACGAGCGCACCGGCACCCGTGCCGTGCACGACGACGTCGAGACCTCGGTGTACGCCCGGACCCTGGCCGAGGACGTCGTCAAGGACGGCGAGGTCCTCGCCGAGGCCGGCATCGACCTCGGGGACGTCGTCATCGGCGCGCTCTTCGCGGCCGGCGTCGACTCGGTGAAGGTCCGCTCGGTGCTCACCTGCGACTCCAAGGTCGGGACCTGCGCGAAGTGCTACGGCCGCTCGCTGGCCACCGGCAAGCTCGTCGACATCGGTGAGGCCGTCGGCATCATCGCGGCGCAGTCCATCGGTGAGCCCGGCACCCAGCTGACGATGCGGACCTTCCACACCGGTGGTGTGGCCGGTGACGACATCACCCAGGGTCTGCCGCGTGTCGTCGAGCTCTTCGAGGCCCGGACCCCGAAGGGTGTCTCCCCGATCGCCGAGGCCTCCGGCCGGGTGACCATCGAGGAGACCGACAAGGCGCGACGCATCCTCGTCACGCCGGACGACGGCTCCGAGGACCACGCCTACCCGGTGACGAAGCGGGCCCGCCTGCTCGTCCAGGACGGCCAGCACGTCGAGGTCGGCACGCAGCTGACGCAGGGGTCGATCGACCCCAAGCAGGTGCTGCGCATCCTCGGCCCGCGCAAGACGCAGGAGCACCTCGTCGACGAGGTCCAGCGCGTCTACCGCCAGCAGGGTGTGTCGATCCACGACAAGCACATCGAGGTCATCGTCCGGCAGATGCTGCGCCGGATCACGATCATCGAGGCCGGCGACGCCGAGCTGCTCCCGGGCATGCTCGCCGAGCGCGGTCGCTTCGAGGAGGAGAACCGTCGGGTCGTCTCCGAGGGCGGCAAGCCGGCCTCGGGTCGTCCGGAGCTCATGGGCATCACCAAGGCCTCGCTCGCGACCGAGTCGTGGCTGTCGGCGGCCTCCTTCCAGGAGACCACCCGCGTCCTCACCGAGGCGGCGATGGAGGGCAAGTCCGACCCGCTGCTCGGCCTCAAGGAGAACGTCATCCTCGGCAAGCTCATCCCGGCCGGCACGGGGCTGACCCGCTACCGCAACATCGCGGTGGAGCCGACCGAGGAGGCCAAGGCCGCGATGTACTCGATGCCGAACTACGAGGACTACGCGTTCTCGTTCGGCCCCGGGTCCGGCGAGGCGGTCCGCCTCGACGACAGCGAGCTCGGTCTCGACCGGCTCTGACGTCGGGGTCGGCACCCGTCGACCGAACAGCACACGCCGTGTGGGCACCGTCCCACACGGCGTGTGCTGTTCCCTCGACGTGGCGGCCGCGGGGGAGGACGATGGTGGACGTGGCACACCGGAATCTGCTGGCCGCGGGCGCGGCCCTCGACCTGCTCGCCGTCCTCGCCTGCCTCGTCCTCCCGCTCTACTCGAGCGACGGCACCGACGGCACCGGCTCGGCGACCCTCCTCGCCGTCAACGGTGCGGGCGCGCTCGTCCCGCTCGGCCTGTTCCTCGGGCTCGGCCTCCTCGCGTGGGCGATGCCGTGGCGGGTCGCGCGGCTGGTCGCCGTGCTCCTGCACGGCGCGCTCACCGTGCTGGCCCTCCTGAGCATCGGGCTGCTCTTCGTGCCGGCGGCCCTCGCGCTGGCCGTCGGTGGGTTCCGCGAGCTGACCGCGCCGGCTGCGCCGCCGGTCCCGGCCCCGGTCTGACCGCGCGCACTCCCGGGCTGGCCGGATGAACGAGTCGGCCGTGACCGTCGCGCGCGAGGACACCCCCGACGGCGAGGTGGCCCTGCGCCGCCGGGGCGAGGTCCTCGAGCTCGTCGTCGACGGCGTCTTCGCGATGGACACCGTCGACACCTCGACCGAGGTGCTGCTCGCGACCGAGTCGCTGCGGCGGCACCCGGCGCCGGCCACCGTCCTGGTCGGCGGCCTCGGGCTCGGCTTCACCACCCGTGCCGTCCTCTCCGACCCGCGGGTGCGGCACGTCGACGTGGTCGAGCTGGCGTCGCCGCTCGTCGGCTGGGCCCGGGCCGGCCGGGTGCCCGAGCTGGCCGGCCTCGAGGGCGGCGGCCGCTGCGCCCTGCACGTCGCCGACGTCGGGGCCGTCCTGCGCGGCGGGGCCGGACCGACCGGTCCGTGGGACCTCGTCCTCCTCGACGTCGACAACGGACCGGACTTCCTCGTCCACACCGGCAACGCCCGCCTCTACGAGGCGCCGGCGCTCGCGGCGGCCCGCGGGGCACTCGCCCCCGGTGGCCTGCTCGTCGTGTGGTCCTCGCACCGCGCGCCCCGGCTGCTCGCCGCCCTCGGCGCGGTGGCGGCCGGCGGGGACTGGGTCGACGAGGTCGTCCTCACCGTGCACCGCGAGGGCCGCGACCTCGAGTACGCCCTGTACGCGCTCGCCCGCGGCGACGGGGGATGATGGGCCGGTGCGCACCGACCTCGTCATCCGTCCCGAGTCTTCACAGGACGCCGACGCGGTCGTCGCCGTCGTCGAGGCCGCCTTCACCCCGCCGGAGGGTGCGGCGCGCACCCTGGAGGCGGTCCTCGTCGAGGAGCTGCGGGCCGACGGCGACGTCCTGCCCGAGCTGACCTTCGTCGCCGAGCTCGACGGCGAGGTGGTGGGGTCGGTCGTGTGCAGCCGGGCGAGGCTGGGGGAGGGGCCCTCGGTCGGGCTGGGCCCGCTCGCGGTGCGCCCGGACCACCAGCAGCAGGGCATCGGGTCGGCCCTCGTCGCCTCCGTCGTCGCCACCGCCGAACAGCGCGGCGAGCCGAGCATCGTCCTCCTCGGCGACCCCGACTACTACGGCGCGTTCGGCTTCGAGGCCGCGGCCCCGCTCGGCATCGGCTCCCCGGGGCCGTGGGCCGACCGCTACTTCCAGGTCCTCACCCTGCGTGCGTGGCGCCCCGGGCTGGCGGGCCCCTTCCGGTACGCCCCGGCCTTCGAGCGGATGGACGAGCCCGGCTGACGCGGCGCCGGGAAGAAGCCGGCCGCTCCCGGGCGTTGAACCCCCCGTGGACCTGCACCCGTGGGCCGGGAACCGATTTGGAGCGCCCCCACGCGGCCGGTACGCTTGAACACTGTGTCTGGCTAGGTCCAGGCCCAGGAGCCGGAGACCGTCACCGCGAGGTGGCGCCCCGGCCTCGCCCACCTCCTGCCGGGCGCCCCGTACACCATCCTCCCGAGGCTGGCGCATGGGGAGTGCAGGGAGGAGCAGCCGGAGCGACACACCCGAGCGCGGGGGTCGAGCACCGGCCATGACAAGGAGCGACGGCGACGCCGCCGCTTGACCAGACCAGACGAAGGACTCAGGTTGCCTACCATCAACCAGCTGGTGCGCAAGGGCCGGCAGGACAAGACCACCAAGGTCAAGACGCCTGCGCTCAAGGGCTCCCCGCAGCGCCGTGGCGTGTGCACGCGTGTGTACACCACCACCCCCAAGAAGCCGAACTCCGCCCTCCGCAAGGTCGCCCGCGTGCGCCTCACGAGCGGCATCGAGGTCACCGCCTACATCCCCGGTGTCGGCCACAACCTCCAGGAGCACTCGATGGTGCTCGTCCGCGGCGGTCGCGTGAAGGACCTGCCCGGCGTGCGCTACAAGATCATCCGCGGCGCCCTCGACACCCAGGGCGTCAAGAACCGTCAGCAGGCCCGCAGCCGCTACGGCGCGAAGAAGGTGAAGGGCTGATGCCTCGCAAGGGTCCCGCTCCGAAGCGGCCGCTCGTCGTCGACCCGGTCCACCAGTCCCCGCTGGTGACCGCGCTCGTCAACAAGGTCCTCCTCGACGGCAAGAAGTCCACCGCCGAGCGCATCGTCTACGGCGCGCTCGAGGGCTGCCGCGAGAAGACCGGCACCGACCCGGTGCAGACGCTCAAGCGCGCGCTCGACAACATCAAGCCGACCCTCGAGGTCAAGTCCCGCCGCGTCGGCGGTGCGACCTACCAGGTCCCGATCGAGGTCAAGCCGAACCGCGCCACGACGCTGTCGCTGCGCTGGCTCGTGGGCTACTCCCGCCAGCGGCGCGAGAAGACGATGACCGAGCGCCTCATGAACGAGATCCTCGACGCCTCCAACGGCCTCGGTGCCGCCGTGAAGCGCCGCGAGGACACCCACAAGATGGCCGAGTCGAACAAGGCCTTCGCCCACTACCGCTGGTGACCACCGCCGGGGCGCCGGCCGCCGACCGCGGCCGGCCCCCGGACCCACCGGTGACCCGCACCGACGCGCACCGAACCGCACACACCTAGAGCGACGAGACGAGAGCACAGAACGTGGCACAGGACGTCCTGACGGACCTCAAGAAGGTCCGCAACATCGGCATCATGGCGCACATCGACGCCGGCAAGACCACGGCGACGGAGCGCATCCTCTTCTACACCGGCGTCAACCGGAAGATGGGCGAGACGCACGACGGCGCCTCGACCACCGACTGGATGGAGCAGGAGAAGGAGCGGGGGATCACCATCACCTCCGCGGCGGTCACCTCCTTCTGGGAGGGCCACCAGATCAACATCATCGACACCCCCGGGCACGTCGACTTCACCGTCGAGGTCGAGCGCTCGCTGCGTGTCCTCGACGGCGCCGTCGCGGTGTTCGACGGCAAGGAGGGCGTCGAGCCGCAGTCCGAGACGGTGTGGCGCCAGGCCGACAAGTACGGCGTGCCGCGCATCTGCTTCATCAACAAGATGGACAAGCTCGGCGCGGACTTCTACTTCACCGTCGACACCATCAAGGACCGCCTCGGCGCGGAGCCGCTCGTGCTCCAGCTGCCGATCGGCGCGGAGTCCGACTTCATCGGTGTCGTCGACCTCATCTACAAGCGCGCCCTCGTGTGGCCCGGCGACGCCAAGGGTGACGTCACCCTCGGTGCGAAGTACGAGATCCAGGAGATCCCGGCCGAGCTCGCCGAGCAGGCCGAGGAGTACCGCCACCACCTCATCGAGCGGGTCGCCGAGTCCGACGACGCGCTGATGGAGAAGTACCTCGAGGGCGGCGAGCTGACGCCCGAGGAGATCAAGGCGGGCATCCGCACGCTGACCATCGCCTCCGAGGTCTACCCGGTCCTCTGCGGCTCCGCGTTCAAGAACCGCGGCGTCCAGCCGATGCTCGACGCGGTCGTCGACTACCTCCCCTCGCCGCTCGACGTGGCCGCCATGGAGGGTCACGCCCCCGGCAACGAGGACGAGAAGGTCCTGCGCGAGCCGAGCAAGGACGAGCCGTTCTCCGCGCTCGCCTTCAAGGTCGCCTCGCACCCGTTCTTCGGCACCCTCACCTTCATCCGCGTGTACTCCGGCCACATCACCGCCGGCACGCAGGTGCTCAACAGCACCAAGGTGAAGAAGGAGCGCATCGGGAAGCTCTTCCAGATGCACGCCAACAAGGAGAACCCGGTCGAGGACGCGATGGCGGGGCACATCTACGCCGCCATCGGCCTCAAGGCGACGACGACCGGTGACACCCTCTGCGACCTCAACGCCCCCGTGGTGCTGGAGTCGATGACCTTCCCTGAGCCGGTCATCCAGGTGGCCATCGAGCCCAAGACCAAGGGCGACCAGGACAAGCTCGGCACGGCCATCCAGAAGCTCGCCGAGGAGGACCCGACCTTCCAGGTCCACCTCGACGAGGACACCGGCCAGACGATCATCGCCGGCATGGGCGAGCTCCACCTCGACATCCTCGTCGACCGCATGAAGCGCGAGTTCAAGGTCGAGGCGAACGTCGGCAAGCCGCAGGTGGCCTACCGCGAGACGATCCGTCGCGCGATCGACCGCTACGACTACACCCACAAGAAGCAGACCGGTGGGTCGGGCCAGTTCGCGAAGGTCCAGATCGCGCTCGAGCCGCTCGACACCGCCGAGGGTGAGCTGTACGAGTTCGAGAACAAGGTCACCGGTGGCCGCGTCCCGCGCGAGTACATCCCGTCGGTCGACGCCGGCATCCAGGACGCCATGCAGTACGGCATCCTCGCCGGCTACCCGCTGGTCGGGATCAAGGCGACCCTGCTCGACGGTGCGGCGCACGACGTCGACTCCTCCGAGATGGCGTTCAAGATCGCCGGCTCGATGGCGCTCAAGGAGGCCGTGCGCAAGTGCGACCCGGTCCTCCTCGAGCCGATGATGGCCGTCGAGGTCCGCACGCCCGAGGACTACATGGGCGACGTGATCGGCGACATCAACTCCCGCCGTGGCCAGATCCAGGCCATGGAGGACATCAGCGGCGCCAAGGTCGTGCGCGGCCTCGTCCCGCTCTCGGAGATGTTCGGCTACGTCGGCGACCTGCGGTCCAAGACCCAGGGCCGCGCGAACTACTCGATGGAGTTCGACTCCTACGCCGAGGTCCCCAAGACCGTGGCCGAGGAGATCATCAAGAAGACCCGGGGCGAGTGACCGCTAGAGTGGTCGCTGGTCTCCGCTGAGAGAAGCATTCCAACCCAACCCCAGACGACGCCACGTCCTGCCCGGTCGTGCGTTTCCAGAGAAGAGTCCTGAGGAGGACATCAAGTGGCGAAGGCAAAGTTCGAGCGGACCAAGCCGCACGTCAACATCGGCACCATCGGTCACATCGACCACGGTAAGACGACGCTGACGGCTGCGATCTCCAAGGTCCTGCACGACAAGTACCCGGACCTGAACCCGCAGTTCGCGTTCGAGGACATCGACAAGGCGCCCGAGGAGAAGCAGCGCGGTATCACCATCTCCATCGCGCACATCGAGTACCAGACGGAGCAGCGCCACTACGCGCACGTCGACTGCCCGGGTCACGCCGACTACGTGAAGAACATGATCACGGGTGCGGCGCAGATGGACGGCGCGATCCTCGTGGTCGCCGCCACCGACGGCCCGATGCCGCAGACGAAGGAGCACGTCCTCCTGGCCCGCCAGGTCGGCGTCCCCTACATCGTCGTGGCGCTCAACAAGGCCGACATGGTCGACGACGAGGAGATCCTCGAGCTCGTCGAGATGGAGGTCCGTGAGCTCCTCACCTCCTACGAGTTCCCGGGCGACGACCTGCCGGTCGTCAAGGTCTCGGCGCTCAAGGCGCTCGAGGGCGACGCGGAGTGGGGCCAGACGGTCCTCGAGCTCATGGACGCCGTCGACACCTACATCCCCGAGCCGGAGCGCGACACGGACAAGCCGTTCCTCATGCCCGTCGAGGACGTCTTCACGATCACCGGTCGTGGCACGGTCGTCACCGGCCGCATCGAGCGCGGTGTCCTCAAGGTGAACGAGGAGGTCGAGATCGTCGGCATCCACACCGGCCCGGCCACCAAGACCACCGCCACCGGTATCGAGATGTTCCGCAAGCTCCTCGACGAGGGTCGTGCGGGCGAGAACGTCGGCCTCCTCCTGCGCGGCATCAAGCGCGAGGACGTCGAGCGTGGCCAGGTCGTCGTCAAGCCGGGGTCGATCACCCCGCACACCGACTTCGAGGCCAACGTCTACATCCTCAGCAAGGACGAGGGTGGCCGGCACACGCCGTTCTACGACAACTACCGTCCGCAGTTCTACTTCCGGACCACGGACGTCACGGGTGTCGTGAAGCTCCCCGAGGGCACCGAGATGGTCATGCCCGGTGACAACACCGAGATGTCCGTCGAGCTCATCCAGCCGATCGCCATGGAGGAGGGCCTGCGCTTCGCCATCCGCGAGGGCGGCCGCACCGTCGGCGCCGGCCGGGTCACCAAGATCAACAAGTGACCTGACGCCGGTCACGCGCCGGCAGCTCGTCGAGGGGCCCCGTTCCACCATCCGGTGGGGCGGGGCCCTTCGCCGTGCCTGGGCCCCGGGGGGCGTCAGCGGGCGAGGCGGTCCGCGGCGACGCGCTCCAGCTCCTCGCGGACCCGGCCGATGGCGGGGGAGGGGGCCATGGTGCGCCGCCAGGTCATCATCACCCGCCGGGTCGGCACCGGGTCGGTGACGGCGACGGGGACGACGGCCGCCGGCAGCTCCTCGCGGCCCAGCCGCGGCACGAGCCCGACGCAGACGCCCTCGGCCACGAGGCCCACCTGCGAGGAGAACTCCATCGCCCAGTGCCGGATGTCGGGGCGCCGGCCGTGCAGGTCGAACATGTGGGTGAGCCAGCCGTGGCAGACCGACCCCTCGGGCGCACAGACCCAGCGCTCGCCGGCGAACGCGGTCGCGTCGACCGGTCCGCGGCCGGCGAGCGGGTGGCCGGCCGGGACGAGGACGTCGGCGGTGTCCGTCCCGAGGCCGACGACCTCGAGGTGCTCGGGGAACGGCAGCGGCAGGTCGCCCCAGTTGTGGACGAGCGCGGCATCGGCGGCACCGCTCGCGACGAGGGCGATGGCGTCGTGCGGGTCGTGCTCGACGACGGTGACGTCCAGGCCCGGCTCGGCCGCGGTGAGGGCGCGCAGGGCCGGCGCGACGAGGCCGCGCACGGCCGTCGAGAAGGCGACGAGGTGGACCGAGCCGCTGACCGGTCCGCCGGTGACCCGGCCGAGGCCGGACTCCAGCGCCTCGAGCCGGGCGAGGATGTCGGCACCCTCGTCGACGAGGTGGCGGCCGAGCTCGGTGAGCATCACCCCGCGGCCGACCCGTTCGAGGACGGCGCCGCCGACCCGCCGCTCGAGCCGCTTGACCTGCTGGGAGACGGCGGAGGGTGTGTAGCCGAGGTCGGCCGCCGCACCGCCGATCGACCCGGTGCGCCGGACCGCGCTGAGGGTGACGAGGTGGTCGAGGTCGATCATGTAGCAACGCTACACGGACATCGGTGCGAACCATCGCTGGTGCTGCACGGTCGACCCACCGAGGATGGGGGCATGCCGGTGCGCGATGCCCTCTCCGCCCTCCTCGTCATGCTCGTCTGGGGGATGAACTTCGTCGTCATCGACCGCGGCCTGGCCGGGGTGCCGCCGCTCGTCTTCGTCGCCCTCCGGTTCGCCGTCGTCCTCCTCGCCCTGCCGTTCGTCGCCCGCCCCGAGGCCCCGCTGCGCCGGGTCCTGGCCGTCGGCGCGTGCATGAGCCTCGGCCAGTTCGGCCTCATGTACACCTCGCTCGCCGTCGGGATGCCGCCCGGCCTCGCCTCGCTCGTCCTCCAGGCGCAGGCCGTCCTCACCGTGGGCCTGGCGGCGCTCGTCCTCGGCGAGCGGCCGCTGCGGGTGCAGCTGCTCGGCGTCGGTGTCGGGGTCGTGGGCCTCGCGGTGGTCGCGCTCGGCCGCGGCGGCAGCGTGCCGGCCGTGGCCCTCGTCCTCTGCGTCCTGGCCGCCCTGTCGTGGGCGACCGGCAACGTCCTGGTCCGCCGGCTGCGGGTGCCGGGCGGTCTCGGCCTCACCGTGTGGTCCGCGCTCGTCGTGCCCCTGCCGGCGCTCGGGCTCTCCCTCCTCGTCGACGGCCCGGCCGTCGTCGGCCACGCGCTGACCCACCTCACCACCGTCAACTGGCTCTCGACGGCCTACACCGCGGTGCTCGCCAGCCTCGTCGGCTACGGCATCTGGAACCGGCTGCTCGAGCGCCACCCCGCCTCCGACGTCGCCCCCTTCACCCTCCTCGTGCCGCCGGTGGGGATGCTCACCGCCTGGCTCGCCGACGGCGAGCGGCCGACGGCGCTGGCGGTCGGCGGTGGCGTCCTCCTCGTCGCGGGCGTCGCGCTGGTCACCCTCGGCCCGCGGTGGCGGGCCCGGCGGGTGCTCCGGGAGGCGCGACGCGCCACACTCCCGCAGGTGCGGGGGAGCGGAGCCGGTCGGGTGTAGCCCCGATTTGGCCGAGCCCCGGGGCCTCTGGCACACTGGACGGGTTGCCTGGCGTGCGTGAGCGTCCCGAGAGGGTCGTCCACGCCCACCGCGACGAGGTCACGAACCGCCGGATCGGCGGGGCGGCTCGTCGGCGAAGAGCCGGGCCCGGTCCCACCGGACAACCGAACCCCACGGACGAGGTGCGAGAGATCGCACGACGCCCGAGTTGCGGAACAAGGGCGACACGCCCGACCGCGGGGGTCGGATGGCCACCGGGACGGCACTTGACAGATGGACGGCGAGAGAGAGACGGAACGTCAGATGGCGGGACAGAAGATCCGCATCCGGTTGAAGTCGTACGACCACGAGGTCATCGACAGCTCGGCGCGCAAGATCGTCGACACCGTGACCCGTGCCGGTGCGACCGTGGTCGGCCCGGTGCCGCTCCCGACGGAGAAGAACGTCTTCTGCGTCATCCGGTCGCCGCACAAGTACAAGGACAGCCGCGAGCACTTCGAGATGCGCACCCACAAGCGCCTCATCGACATCATCGACCCGACGCCCAAGGCCGTCGACTCGCTGATGCGTCTCGACCTCCCGGCTGACGTCAACATCGAGATCAAGCTCTGAGGCTCGCGATGACCACCACTGCCACGAAGACCCAGAAGGGTCTGCTGGGCACCAAGCTCGGCATGACCCAGGTGTGGGACGAGAACAACCGCCTCGTGCCCGTCACCGTGATCCAGGCCGGCCCGAACGTCGTGACCCAGGTCCGCGACGCCGAGACCGACGGCTACGCCGCCGTGCAGCTCGGCTACGGCGCGATCGACCCGCGCAAGGTCACCAAGCCGCTCACCGGCCACTTCGAGAAGGCCGGCGTCACGCCGCGCCGCCACCTCGTCGAGCTGCGCACCGCCGACGCCGGCGACTACGCGCTCGGCCAGGAGGTCGGGGCCGACACCTTCGAGCCGGGCCAGGCCGTCGACATCACGGCGACGACCAAGGGCAAGGGGTTCGCCGGTGTCATGAAGCGCCACGGCTTCCACGGCGTCTCCTCCTCGCACGGTGCGCACCGCAACCACCGCAAGCCCGGCTCCATCGGTGGCTGCGCCACCCCCGGTCGCGTGTTCAAGGGCATGCGCATGGCCGGCCGGATGGGCGGGGTGCGCCACACCACGCAGAACCTCACGATCCACGCCGTGGACGCCGACAAGGGCCTGCTGCTCGTCAAGGGTGCCGTCCCCGGCCCCCGCGGCGCGGTCGTCCTCGTCCGCTCGGCCGCGAAGGGAGCCTGATCATGGCGACCAAGACGCTCGACGTCACCCTCCCCTCGGAGATCTTCGACGTCCAGACCAACGTCCCGCTGATCCACCAGGTCGTCGTCGCCCAGCTCGCGGCCGCCCGCCAGGGCACGCACGCGACGAAGACCCGCGGTGAGGTCCGCGGCGGTGGGCGCAAGCCGTACCGCCAGAAGGGCACCGGCCGCGCCCGCCAGGGCTCGACCCGTGCGCCGCAGTTCGCCGGCGGTGGCACCGTCCACGGCCCGCAGCCGCGCGACTACGCCCAGCGCACGCCCAAGAAGATGAAGGCCGCCGCTCTGCGCGGTGCCCTCTCCGACCGGGCCCGCCACGGCCGCATCCACGTCGTGGAGTCGATCGCCACCGGCGACGCCCCCTCGACCAAGGACGCGCGGGCACTGTTCGCCGGCCTCACCGAGCGCCCGAACCTGCTCGTCGTCCTCGACCGCAGCGACATCGTGTCGCTGAAGTCGGTGCGCAACCTCGCCGAGGTCCACGTGCTCGCGGTCGACCAGCTGAACACCTACGACGTGCTCTGCGCCGACGACGTCGTCTTCACCCAGGCCGCCTACGAGGCGTTCACCGGTGAGACGGTCGCGGCCGCCAAGCCCGCCAAGAAGGCCACGGCCAAGAAGGCTCCGGCCAAGAAGGCCGCCGAGGCCGAGGAGGACGAGAAGTGAGCCAGGGCAAGAACCCCCGCGACATCCTGATCGCGCCGGTCGTGTCCGAGAAGTCGTACGGGCTCCTCGACGAGGGCAAGTACACCTTCGTCGTCGACCCGCGCTCGAACAAGACCGAGATCAAGATCGCCGTCGAGGAGATCTTCGGCGTCAAGGTCGACTCCGTGCACACGATGAACCGCCAGGGCAAGGCCCGCCGCACGCGGTTCGGCACCGGCAAGCGCAAGGACACCAAGCGCGCGATCGTCACCCTCCGCGAGGGCTCGATCGACATCTTCGGCAGCGCCGGCGCCTGAGAGACGTGAGGTAGAGACACCACCATGGGTATCCGCAAGTACAAGCCGACGACGCCGGGGCGTCGCGGGTCGAGCGTGGCCGACTTCGTCGAGGTCACCCGCTCCACCCCCGAAAAGTCCCTCGTCCGTCCGCTGACCAAGAGCGGCGGTCGCAACAACAACGGCCGCATCACCACCCGCCACATCGGCGGTGGACACAAGCGCGCCTACCGCGTGATCGACTTCCGTCGCCACGACAAGGACGGCGTGCCGGCCAAGGTCGCGCACATCGAGTACGACCCGAACCGCACGGCGCGCATCGCGCTCCTGCACTACGCCGACGGCGAGAAGCGCTACATCCTCGCGCCGCGCGGCCTCGAGCAGGGCATGACCGTCGAGAACGGTCCGGGCGCCGACATCAAGCCGGGCAACACGCTGCCGCTGCGCAACATCCCGACCGGTACGGTCATCCACGCCGTCGAGCTGAAGCCCGGTGGCGGTGCGAAGATCGCCCGCTCGGCCGGTGTCCGCGTGCAGCTCGTCGCCAAGGACGGCCCCTACGCGCAGCTGCGCATGCCGTCCGGTGAGATCCGCAACGTCGACGTCCGCTGCCGCGCCACGGTCGGCGAGGTCGGCAACGCCGAGCAGTCGAACATCAACTGGGGCAAGGCCGGCCGCATGCGCTGGAAGGGCAAGCGCCCGACCGTCCGCGGTGTCGTCATGAACCCCGTCGACCACCCGCACGGTGGTGGTGAGGGTCGCACCTCCGGTGGCCGCCACCCGGTGAGCCCCTGGGGTCAGCCCGAGGGCCGCACCCGCCGCCCCGGCAAGCCGAGCGACAAGCTCATCGTCCGTCGCCGTCGTACTGGCAAGAAGCGCTGAGGAGCCTGACACATGCCTCGTAGCCTGAAGAAGGGCCCCTTCATCGACGACCACCTCCAGAAGAAGGTGGACGCCCAGAACGAAGCGGGCACCAAGAACGTCATCAAGACCTGGTCGCGCCGTTCGGTCATCAGCCCGGACATGCTCGGCCACACCTTCGCCGTCCACGACGGCCGCAAGCACACCCCGGTGTTCGTCACCGAGGCGATGGTCGGCCACAAGCTCGGCGAGTTCGCACCGACCCGCACCTTCAAGGGTCACGTGAAGGACGACAAGAAGGGGCGTCGGCGCTGATGGCCACCGAGAACACCGTCACCGAGTCGCGGGCGGTCGCGCGTCACACGCGCATCACCCCGATGAAGGCCCGCCGGGTCGTCGACCTCATCCGTGGCAAGAACGCCACCGAGGCCGTGTCGGTCCTGCGCTTCGCCCCCCAGGCGGCGAGCGAGCAGGTCCTCAAGGTCCTCGAGTCCGCGATCGCCAACGCCCGCGTCAAGGCCGACCAGACGGCCGAGCGGTTCGACGAGCGCGAGCTCGTCGTCGCCGCGGCCTTCGTCGACGAGGGCCCGACGATGAAGCGGTTCCGTCCGCGCGCCCAGGGCCGCGCCGGCCGCATCAACAAGCGCACGAGCCACATCACGGTGGTCGTCGCGCCCCAGCCCGCCAAGACCACGAACGGAGGCACCCGCTGATGGGCCAGAAGGTCAACCCGCACGGCTTCCGTCTGGGCATCACGACGGAGCACAAGAGCCGCTGGTTCGCCGACTCCACCAAGGAGGGTCAGCGCTACCGCGACTACGTCAAGGAGGACGTGGCGATCCGCAAGCTCATGTCCACGGGCATGGACCGCGCCGGTATCGCCCGGGTCGACATCGAGCGCACGCGTGACCGCGTCCGCGTCGACATCCACACCGCGCGTCCCGGCATCGTCATCGGCCGCCGCGGCGCCGAGGCCGACCGCATCCGCGGCGAGCTCGAGAAGCTCACCGGGAAGCAGGTCCAGCTCAACATCCTCGAGGTGAAGAACCCCGAGGTCGAGGCCCAGCTCGTCGCGCAGGGCATCGCCGAGCAGCTGTCGGCCCGTGTGTCGTTCCGTCGCGCCATGCGCAAGGGCATGCAGTCCGCCACCCGCGCCGGCGCCAAGGGCATCCGCGTCCAGGTCTCCGGCCGCCTCGGCGGCGCGGAGATGAGCCGCACCGAGTTCTACCGCGAGGGTCGCGTGCCGCTGCACACGCTCCGCGCGCAGATCGACTACGGCCTGTACGAGGCCAAGACCACGTTCGGCCGCATCGGCGTCAAGGTGTGGATCTACAAGGGCGACATGACCGCTCGCGAGCTCGCGGCCCAGCAGGCCACCGCTCCGCGCCAGGGTCGTGGACCGCGTCGTGACGGCGCCGACCGTCCGGCCCGCGCCCGCCGCACCGAGGCCCCCGCCGCCGCGCAGGCGCCGGCTGCCCAGGCTCCGGCCGAGCAGGCCGCGGCCGCTCCGAGCACCGAGGAGTCCTGAGCCATGTTGATTCCCCGTCGAGTCAAGCACCGCAAGCAGCACCACCCCGGCCGGTCCGGGATGGCCAAGGGCGGTACGACCATCGCGTTCGGCGACTACGGCATCCAGGCCCTCGAGCCCGCCTACGTCACGAACCGCCAGATCGAGTCGGCGCGTATCGCGATGACCCGCTACATCAAGCGTGGCGGAAAGGTCTGGATCAACATCTACCCGGACCGTCCGCTCACCAAGAAGCCCGCCGAGACCCGCATGGGCTCCGGCAAGGGCTCGCCCGAGTGGTGGATCGCGAACGTCAAGCCGGGTCGTGTCATGTTCGAGCTCTCCGGTGTCCCGGAGGACGTCGCGCGCGAGGCGATGCGCCTCGCGATGCACAAGCTGCCGATGAAGTGCCGCTTCGTCCGGCGTGAGGGTGGTGACTTCTGATGGCAGTCGGTTCCCAGGACCTGACCCCCAAGGAGCTGCGTGGCTTCGAGGACGACCGTCTGGTCGACGAGCTGCGCAAGGCCAAGGAGGAGCTGTTCAACCTCCGGTTCCAGTCGGCCACCGGCCAGCTGGACAACCACGGCCGGCTCCGTGCCGTCCGCAAGGACATCGCCCGGATCTACACCGAGATGCGTGAGCGCGAGCTCGGCATCGGCGTGAAGGGTGAGGCCAAGTGAGCGAGAAGAAGGACGAGACCGTGACCACCGTCGACCGCACCAACCGCAAGACCCGCCAGGGCTACGTGGTGAGCGACAAGATGGACAAGACCGTCGTCGTCGAGGTCGAGGACCGCGTCAAGCACGCGCTCTATGGCAAGGTCATGCGCCGCTCGAGCAAGGTCAAGGCCCACGACGAGGGCAACGCCGCCGGCATCGGCGACCGCGTCCTCATCATGGAGACCCGGCCGCTGTCCGCGACGAAGCGCTGGCGCGTCGTCGAGATCCTCGAGAAGGCCAAGTAAGCCTCCGCCGCAAGGCAACCCAGTCAGTTCGGCCAGGCTCGCCCCCGGGTGAGAACCAGCACGACGAGTAGGAGTTAGACAGTGATCCAGCAGGAGTCGCGACTGCGTGTCGCCGACAACACCGGTGCGAAGGAGATCCTCTGCATCCGTGTTCTCGGTGGCTCCGGTCGCCGGTACGCCGGTATCGGCGACACCATCGTCGCCACCGTCAAGGACGCGATCCCCGGCGGGAACGTCAAGAAGGGCGACGTCGTCAAGGCGGTCATCGTCCGGACCACCAAGGAGCGCCGTCGTCCCGACGGTTCCTACATCAAGTTCGACGAGAACGCCGCGGTCATCCTCCGCAACGACGGTGACCCGCGCGGGACGCGCATCTTCGGCCCGGTCGGGCGCGAGCTGCGCGAGAAGAAGTTCATGAAGATCATCAGCCTGGCGCCGGAGGTGCTCTGACCATGGCCTCGAAGATCAAGAAGGGCGACACCGTCCAGGTGCTCGCCGGCAAGGACAAGGGCCTGACCGGCAAGGTCATCGCGGTCAACCGCGAGACCGGTCGCGTCACGGTCGAGGGCGTCAACCGGGTGACCCGGCACACGAAGGCCGGCGAGTCCAGCCGGGGCAGCCGCACCGGTGGGCTCATCGTCCAGGAGGCGCCGATCCACGTGAGCAACGTGGCCGTCGTCGACCCCTCGGACAAGAAGCCGACCCGGATCAAGACCCGCGTCGAGACCGTCGAGCGTGACGGCCGCCAGAAGGCGTCCCGTGTCCGCGTCGGCGTGCGCTCGGGCAAGGACCTGTGAGAGATATGGCGACAGACACCGCGACCAAGCCCCGCCTCAAGGCGCGCTACCAGGACGAGATCAAGAGCTCGCTCCGGGACCAGTTCGGCTACCCGAACGTCATGCAGGTTCCCGGCGTGACCAAGGTCGTCGTCAACATGGGCGTCGGCGACGCGGCCAAGGACAGCAAGCTCATCGAGGGAGCCGTGCGCGACCTCACGGCGATCACCGGCCAGAAGCCGGTCGTCACCAAGGCGCGCAAGTCCATCGCGCAGTTCAAGCTGCGCGAGGGCATGCCGATCGGTGCGCACGCGACGCTGCGCGGCGACCGCATGTGGGAGTTCCTCGACCGCCTCGTCACCACCGCGCTCCCGCGCATCCGTGACTTCCGTGGCCTCTCGCCGAAGCAGTTCGACGGGCGGGGCAACTACACCTTCGGTCTCACCGAGCAGTCGATGTTCCACGAGATCGACCAGGACCGCATCGACCGCGTCCGCGGCATGGACATCACGGTCGTCACGACCGCGACGAACGACGACGAGGGTCGTGCGCTGCTCAAGGCGCTCGGCTTCCCGTTCAAGGAGAACTGAGATGGCCAAGACCGCGCTCGTCAACAAGGCGAACAAGAAGCCGAAGTTCCAGGTCCGCGCCTACACGCGCTGCCAGCGCTGCGGCCGCCCGCACTCGGTCTACCGCAAGTTCGGCCTCTGCCGGATCTGCCTGCGGGAGATGGCCCACCGTGGCGAGCTCCCCGGCGTGACCAAGAGCAGCTGGTAAGTCCCTGACCCGCCGCCTCCGCGCGGCACCCCCATCCACAGACCATCTACATCGAAGGTCCGCCGGGATCCCCGGCAGAAACCGCGGTGAGAGAGGGCGGAGAAGCCCAATGACCATGACCGACCCGATTGCGGACATGCTGACCCGCGTCCGGAACGCCAACTCGGCGCACAAGGATGCAGTCTCCATGCCGTTCTCGAAGCTCAAGAGCCACATCGCCGAGATCCTCGAGGCCGAGGGCTACATCGCCGGCTGGACCGTCGAGGACGCCGAGGTGGGCAAGACCCTCACGGTGAACCTCAAGTACGGCCCCAACCGGGAGCGCTCCATCGCCGGCCTGCGCCGCGTGAGCAAGCCCGGCCTGCGCGTCTACGCCAAGTCCACCAACCTGCCCAAGGTGCTCGGTGGTCTCGGCGTCGCGATCATCTCGACGTCGTCCGGCCTGCTGACCGATCGTCAGGCCGCCAACAAGGGTGTGGGTGGGGAAGTCCTCGCCTACGTCTGGTAAGGGGAAGCAGACATGTCGCGTATCGGACGTCTCCCCGTCACCGTGCCCTCCGGTGTCGACGTGACCCTCAACGGTCAGACCGTCACCGTCAAGGGCCCCAAGGGCGAGCTGAGCCACACCGTGGCCGAGCCGATCACCGTCGAGCAGACCGACGGCGCGCTCGAGGTCAAGCGACCGGACGACGAGCGGGAGTCCCGCTCGTTGCACGGCCTGACCCGCTCGCTCATCAACAACATGGTCCTCGGGGTCACCGAGGGCTACGAGAAGAAGCTCGAGATCCACGGCACCGGTTACCGCGTGCTCGCCAAGGGCTCCAACCTCGAGTTCGCCCTCGGCTACTCGCACTCGATCACCGTCGAGCCGCCGGCCGGCATCACCTTCGCGGTGGAGAACCAGACCCGGTTCTCGGTCCAGGGCATCGACAAGCAGCTCGTCGGCGAGGTCGCCGCGAACATCCGCAAGCTCCGCAAGCCCGACCCGTACAAGGGCAAGGGCGTCCGCTACGCGGGCGAGCAGATCCGCCGCAAGGTCGGAAAGGCTGGTAAGTAACCGATGGCCATGATCGTCAAGCGCGCCAAGGGCAAGTCGGCCGCACGCACGCGCCGTCACACCCGCGTCCGCAAGCTGGTCAGCGGCACCGCCGCCCGGCCCCGTCTCGTCGTCTCGCGCTCCGCGCGGCACGTCTTCGTCCAGGTCGTCGACGACACCGTCGGCAAGACCGTCGCCTCGGCGTCGACCATGGAGGCCGACGTCCGCTCCCTCGAGGGCGACAAGCGCGAGAAGGCCAAGAAGGTCGGCGAGCTCGTCGCGGCTCGGGCCAAGGCCGCGGGTGTCGAGGCCGTCGTGTTCGACCGTGGCGGCAACAAGTACCACGGTCGCGTCGCCGCCATCGCGGACGGCGCTCGGGAAGGCGGGCTGGCCCTGTGAGCAACGCTGCCCGTACCACCACGAACGTCGAGAAGAGGAACATCTGATGCCAGGACCCCAGCGTCGAGGCACCGGGACCGGCGGCGCCGAGCGCGGCGACCGCCGTGGCAGCCGTGACGACCGTCGCGGCGGCCGCGACTCCCGCGAGGCCGAGAAGAACCAGTACCTCGAGCGCGTCGTGACCATCAACCGCGTCGCCAAGGTCGTCAAGGGTGGCCGTCGCTTCAGCTTCACCGCCCTCGTCGTCGTCGGCGACGGTGACGGCACCGTCGGCGTCGGCTACGGCAAGGCCAAGGAGGTGCCCGCGGCGATCGCCAAGGGTGTCGAGGAGGCGAAGAAGAGCTTCTTCCGCGTCCCGCGCATCCAGTGCACCATCCCGCACCCCGTCCAGGGTGAGGCCGCCGCCGGTGTCGTCATGCTCCGCCCCGCCAGCCCCGGTACCGGTGTCATTGCCGGTGGCCCGGTGCGCGCGGTGCTCGAGTGCGCCGGCATCCACGACGTGCTGTCCAAGAGCCTCGGCTCGGACAACGCGATCAACATCGTCCACGCGACCGTCGAGGCCCTCAAGGGCTTGGAGCGCCCGGAGGCCGTCGCGGCCCGCCGTGGCCTCCCGGTCGACCAGGTCGCCCCGGCCGCGATGCTCCGCGCCCAGGCCGCCGGCCTGGCCGAGGCGAAGGCCGGTGCGTGATGGGGCGGCTCAAGGTGACCCAGACCCGGTCCGGGATCGGTGGGAAGCAGAACCAGCGCGAGACGCTGCGCTCCCTCGGTCTGAAGCGCATCGGCGACGTCGTCGTCAAGGAGGACCGTCCCGAGATCCGCGGGATGGTCAAGACGGTTCCGCACCTCGTGACCGTCGAGGAGGTTGAGTGAGCATGGCCGACACCACGAAGGCCGCGAAGGCCGCTGCGTCCGACGGCGCCCCGGCGCTCAAGGTGCACCACCTGCGCCCGGCGCCCGGCGCCAAGTCCGCCAAGATCCGCGTCGGTCGCGGTGAGGGTGGCAAGCGCGGCAAGACCGCCGGTCGCGGCACCAAGGGCACCAAGGCCCGCTACCAGGTGCCCGCCGGCTTCCAGGGCGGCACCACGCCGCTGCACATGCGGTTCCCGAAGCTGCGCGGCTTCAAGAACCCGTTCAAGACCGAGTACCAGGTCGTCAACCTCGACAAGCTCTCGTCGCTCTACCCGCAGGGTGGCGACGTGACGGTCGAGGACCTGGTCGCCAAGGGCGCCGTCCGCGACGGCTTCCCGGTCAAGGTGCTCGGCACCGGCGAGATCAGCGTCGAGGTCGCCGTCACGGCGCACGCGTTCTCCGCCAGCGCCAAGGAGAAGATCGAGGCGGCGGGCGGCTCGGCGACGACCGCCTGACGCCCACGATGACCGCGTGTCGCAGGGCCGGCTCCGGAGAGAACCCCGGGGCCGGCCCTGCGCCGCGTTCACCCCACCCGTCGGTCACGGCGCCGCCGCGACCACCGGGTATGTTGTGACGGATCGCTGACGACGCGGCCACCATCCTCGGCCGCCACCTACGGAGGACCCTGTGCTCACCGCTTTCGGCCGCGCGTTCAAGACGCCCGACCTGCGCAGGAAGCTGCTCTTCACGCTGGCCATCATCGTGGTGTTCCGGCTCGGCTCCCACGTGCCGACGCCCGGCGTCAGCTACCCGCTGGTGCAGAAGTGCATCTCGGGCGCCGACAACAGCAACCAGCTGCTCGGCCTGATCAACCTCTTCAGCGGCGGCGCGCTGCTCCAGCTGTCGATCTTCGCGCTCGGGATCATGCCGTACATCACGGCGAGCATCATCATCCAGCTGCTCACCGTGGTCATCCCGCGCTTCGAGGCCCTCAAGAAGGAGGGCCAGGCCGGGCAGACGAAGATGACGCAGTACACGCGCTACCTGACGATCGGGCTGGCGATCCTCCAGAGCTCGACGCTCATCACCTTCGCGCAGAACCCCGCGACGCTGTTCAACAACCCGTCGTGCACGAACATCCTCACGGACACCTCGATCGTCACCATCCTCATCATGGTGCTGACGATGACGGCGGGCACCGGGATGATCATGTGGCTCGGTGAGCTCATCACCGACAAGGGCGTCGGCAACGGCATGTCGCTCCTCATCTTCACCTCGATCGCGGCGCGCTTCCCGGTCTCGCTCTGGGACATCAAGCAGCGCGCGGGCTGGGGGACCTTCCTCGTCGTCATCGCCCTCGGACTCGTCGTCATCGCGCTCGTCGTCTTCGTCGAGCAGAGCCAGCGGCGTATCCCGGTCCAGTACGCGAAGCGGATGGTCGGCCGGCGGGTCTACGGCGGGACCTCGACCTACATCCCGCTCAAGGTCAACATGGCGGGCGTCATCCCGGTCATCTTCGCGAGCTCGCTGCTCACGCTGCCGACGCTCGTCGCCCAGTTCAACCAGGGGGCCAACGGCGTCAACGCCGGCTGGGTCGACTGGATCCAGAACTACCTGACCCGCGGCGACCACCCCATCTACATGGCCCTCTACACCGGGCTCATCCTGTTCTTCACGTTCTTCTACGTGTCGATCACGTTCAACCCGACCGAGGTCGCCGACAACATGAAGAAGTACGGCGGCTTCATCCCGGGTATCCGCGCCGGGCGACCCACGGCCGAGTACCTCAACTACGTCCTGACCCGGATCACCGTGCCGGGCGCGATCTACCTCGCGCTCATCTCGCTCCTCCCGCTCGTCGCGCTGGTCCTCGTCAACGCCAACCAGAACTTCCCGTTCGGTGGAACCTCGATCCTCATCATCGTCGGGGTGGGGCTCGAGACCGTGAAGCAGATCGAGGCCCAGCTGCAGCAGCGCCACTACGAAGGGTTCCTCAGGTAATGCCTCCCCAGGAAGTTCTGCCCACGATGACCGTGGGACCCGCTCCGCTCCGCTCCCCCAGATACTTCCCGGGGGCCCTGGCATGATGCGCCTCATCATCCTCGGGCCGCCCGGTGCCGGAAAGGGCACTCAGGCGTCCCGGATCGCCGAGCACTTCGGCATCCCCGCGATCTCCACCGGGGACATCTTCCGGGCCAACATCAAGAACGAGACCGAGCTCGGCCAGCAGGTCAAGGAGATCCTCGCCTCGGGCGGGTACGTCTCCGACGAGATCACCAACGCCATCGTCAAGGACCGCCTCGGCCAGGACGACTGCGCACGGGGCTTCCTCCTGGACGGCTACCCGCGCACCCTCGCCCAGGTCGAGGCCCTCGACGCGATGCTCGCCGGGCGCGGGGCGGCGCTCGACCGCGTCCTCGAGCTCCGGGTCGACGACGACGTCGTCGTGGGCCGGCTGCTGGGGCGGGCCGAGGTCGAGGGTCGCGCCGACGACACCGAGGAGGTCATCCGGGAGCGGATGGCCATCTACCACCGCGAGACCCGGCCGTTGTCGGACACCTACCGCGAGCGCGGGCTGCTCGTCGAGGTCGACGGCGACGGCGAGGTCGAGGCCGTGACCGAGCGGATCACCTCCGCCCTCGCCTGACGCAGCTGCACTGCAGCAGGCTGCTCACCCGTCGAGTGAGCAGAACACGCCGTGTGCGCCGACGTGCATGCGGCGTGTTCTGTTCACTCGACGGGTGCTGTGGACAAGTCCGCGGGGCGTGCGGCCGATCGGGGCACGCTCCGCAGGATGCGACCGCCACCCCTGCCCGAACCGTTGGGCTCGCGTCCCTTCAGCACCGCTGAGGCGCGCGAGGCGGGTCTCGCGCCGGGGCGGCTCCGTCGCACGGACCTCGTCCACCCGACCCGAGGTGCCCACGTCCGATCCGTCCCGATCGAGCTGGTCGACCGGGCGCGGGCCTTCGCGGCCGGTCTACCTCCCGAGCGCGCCTTCTCCCACCTCACTGCGGCGGCCCTTCTCGGGCTACCGCTCCCGAAGGATGTGGAACTCCTCGCACACACCGGGCCGCTGCACGTGATGGCGCCCACGGCCGCCGGCCAGGCCCGACGCGTCGGCTGCCTCGGTCACCGTGGGCTCGAGAGCCGCGAGACCGTCACCGTGCACGGTGTCCGCGTCGTTGCCGCCGCGGACACGTGGTGCGACTTCGGCGAGCTCGGTCGGCGGTTCTCGGTCGACGACCTCGTCGTCGCGGGCGATGCCGTCGTGGCATCGGTGCGGACAGGGACCTCCGACGCCCAGTGGATGCTCCGACGCCCGCTCGAGGCCCGGGTCCGACCCCGGGGCAAGCGCCGGCTGTCGGAGGCGCTCGTGCTCGTCCGGCCCGGGGTGCGCTCGCCGATGGAGTCACGGGCGCGGCTGATGTTCGGCCGTGCGGGCTTCCCCGAGCCGGAGGTGAACGCCATCCTGACCGACCGTGCGGGTGAGTTTCTCGGGGAGGGGGACCTCGTGTGGCGTGCCCAGCGGGTCGTCGGCGAGTACCAGGGCGCGGACCACGCATCGCGCAGGAGGCGGAGCATGGACACCTCGCGCCGTCACGCCCTGCGCGACGAGGGATGGATGGTCGAGGAGATCTGGGCCGAGGACGTCCTCGTCGGTGGCCGGCGAACGGCCTGCCTCGTTCGCTTCGCCGCCGCGCTCGGCCTGGAACCCGGCTCTTGGACTCTGTAGTACCCGTCGAGTGAGCAGAACACGCCGTATGCGGCTGCGTGCATACGGCGTGTTCTGTTCACTCGACGGGTGAG
>JACXUW010000268.1 GCA_014763705.1 Micrococcales bacterium
GCGACGAGCGGTCGGTGACCCGGCTGCTCGCCGGGTCGGCCGCCGTGCTCTACCTCGTGGCCCTGCCGCTGCCGGCCGCCGCGTTCTACCACCTGCCGGTCGGTACCCTGGCCGTCCTCGTCGCGGGTGCCGCCCTCGCCACGTGGCACCGGGTCGCGCCGACCACCCCGGTCGACCCCGTCCGCAGCGCGATGGCCCTCGTCATGCTCGGCCTGTTCGTCGTCCTCCCGGGCAGCGGAGGCGGCGCCGGATGGCGGCTGGCCGTCGTCCCGGCGACGACCCTGGCGACGCTGGTGCTGCTGCACGCGGTGCGGGCCGGTGACCCGGTGGCCGGTCGCCTCGCCGCGGCCCCGCTGCGCGCCGTCGGGCAGCGGGCGTACAGCCTCTACCTCTGGCACGTCCCCGTGCTGTGGCTCGTCTGGACGCTGACGCCCGACCTCGGCCCCTGGGCGCGGGCTGCGGTCGCGCTCCCCGCGGTCGCCCTCGTCACCGTCGTCGCCTTCGAGCTCGTGGAGCGCCCGGTCCTGCACCCGGGCGTGGACCGGCGCCGGGCTCCCGTCCCGGCGGTCAGCGCCGCACCCACACCCTGAGGCCCGGCGACCCGGCGACGGCGGACCACCCGGGGTCGGAGTCGAGGGCGCGGGCGAGGCCGGTGGTCGGCAGGTCGGGGGAGTCGGCGAGCAGGACGCAGTCGGCGCCCGTGACCGCCGGGACCGCCGTGCTGCGTCCGGAGAGGACCTCGAGGGCCTCCCGGTTGCGGGCCACGCCCCAGTAGTCGGCCCGCGTGTCGACCCATACCCGGACGTCCGGACGCAGCAGCAGCACCGGGCCGGCGGATGCGGGGTCCGAGAGGAGCCGGCAGCGGTCCGGGAGCGCGTCGAGCACCGCAGCCTCCGGCGGTCGCCCGAGCCGGGCCCCGGCGAGGACCACGAGCGGGGAGAGGAGGACGAGGGTGAGCCAGCCGACGACCCGCCACGGTCCCCCCACCGACCAGCGCCGCACCACGGGGCTGCGGAACACACCCGCCGGCTCGGCAGCGTTGCCGCGCAGCCGGACCCGACGAGCGACCCGGGTGGCGCCGACGCCCGCGAGCGGCGCGAGGGCGAGCAGCGCCAGCCCGACGAAGCGAACCCCGAACAGCCCGCCGGCCGCGGCCGGGGCGGCGAGCACGAGCAGCGCGGCGGCGAGCCCGACCCGGTCGTCCTCGCCGCGGCGCGACCAGCGGCGGGCGGTGGCGACGACGCCCGCCACGGCGAGGACGAGGGCGAGCAGTGCGGTCGGCACCCAGCGGGCCGCGAGGCCGGGCGCGGTCGGCGCCATCCACTCGAGGACGACCCCGGACGCCGCGTCCTGGACCGTGCGGGTCACCGTCCACGCGTCCGTCCCGTAGGGCCCGGCGGCGAGCCCGGCGACCAGGCCCAGTCCGGTGCCACCGAGGACGGCGGCGCGCCGGGCGGCCCCGAGGGCGGGGGTCGCGAGGCCGAGCACGGCCACCGAGAGCCACAGCGCGGGGGCGAGCAGCAGCCAGGACAGGTGCAGCCAGCTGCCGGCGGCCGCCACGAGGAGCCCACCGACGAGCGACCCCGCTGCGAGCAGGCCGACCGGGGCCCGCACCGCGGGAACCCGCAGCCGGTCGGCGCCGAGCACGGCCGCGAGGAAGAGGGACTGCGCGGCGAGGGTCGCCCGCGGCGAGACCATCGGCAGGGCGAGGAGCAGGACGGCGAGGACCCCGCCGAGCGCGGGCAGCGGGTGGGCGCCGAGCCGCCGCGCGAGCACCAGGACGAGGGACGTGTAGACGAGCATCGACACGAGGCCGAGGACGAAGAACCCGCCGAAGCCGGCCGCGCGCCAGGCCGCCCCGAGCGCGTCGTTCCACGCCGGCGAGGTCTGGGTGAAGAGCCGGTCGACGGGCGCCCAGCTCCACGAGTCGGGACGCGAGAGCGGTGCGCCGGAGAGGTTCTCGACGCCGGCGCGCACCTGCCAGTACGGGTCGCGCTCGTCGACGACGCCGGCCCGGACGACGGCCAGCGCGGCGAGGGCCAGCCACGGCAGGAGCCACCCGCGCCGCGAGGGCGCCCCTGTCACGGGAGGACCCAGCCGGTCTCGACCTGGTCGAGGAGCGAGACCGCACGACGACCGTCGTCGGCGGTGACCCGCAGGTCACTGAGGAACGCGGTGGTCACCCGGTCGCCGGTGCCCTCCTTCTCGGCCGGGCCGGACACCCGGACGGTGAGGTCGGTGGCGCCGCGGCGCGCCTCCACGGTGAGGGTGAGCGGTGTCGCCGCGGCCGCGGACGTCGTGACCCGGGCCAGCTCGGTGGCGCCGTCGGAGACGGTCACCTCGCGCTCGGCGTCGCCGACACCGCGCACCGACACTGTCACCGTGACCCGCACCGGCGCACCGGGGTTCGCGACGGAGATGCCGCCGAGCGGTCCGACGTACTGCCCGAACGTGCCCCCGACCCGCTCGGGCTCGTAGCCGCCGACCGTCACGAGCACCGGGGCGAGGACCTGTGCGCGCCGGGCCGCGTCGCCCTCGCCCGCCGCCCCGGCCTCCCGCAGGTCCCACGCGACGAACGTGCCGTCGGGGGTCCGCGCCGCGGGCTCGCCCCAGGCGGCGGTGAGCTCCTGCGACGGGTCCTGGGCGGCCGAGAAGCCCTCGGTGTCGACCTCGAGCGCGCAGAAGCCCGCCGAGCGCAGGTCGGCCGCGAGGGTGTCGAGGTCGCGGGTGTCGACGGCCGACATCCACTCGCTCGCCGCGGTGCCGCGCATCGCGGCGACGCTGAAGCGCAGGTCGCTGCCCGCGAGGTAGGGCTTGAGCTGGTCGTAACCCTCCATCCGCTGCGGCCCGAGGGTCTCGGGGTAGGGCAGCACCGGGACCTGGAAGACGCCGCACCCGGCCCCGACGCGCTGCTGGAGTGCCGAGGTGTACGCGCGCAGGCCGTCCATCTCGCGGGCGATGGCCCGGTGGTCCGGCGCCACCGCCGGGTTGGTCTGGTCGAGGCTGCCGACCACGACGAGCGCCACGGCGACCACACCCGCGGTGAGGACGCCGCGCCGGCGCTCGAGCCGGGTGAGCCAGGCGCCGACCGCGAGGAGGGCCAGGACGAGGATGTACAGGGACATCCGCGACCACGTGCGCACCTGCGGCGTCGCGAACACCGCGATGAACGAGCCGAGCCCTCCGACGGTGTAGAGGAGGAAGGAGACGAGCATCAGCCCCGACCAGCGGGCGTGCTCCGGGTCCGGCCGGCGGCCCGAGACGAGGACGAGCAGGCCGAGCACGGCCAGCCCGACCATCCCGGCGGTGCCGACGACCCCGAGGGCCGAGGTCTCGACGGTGGCGCGGGTCGCCGAGCGGTAGGCGAAGGTGAGGTACTCGAGGCCGGGGACGCGGTGGTCGGGCCACGGCAGGACGAGGTCCATCAGCTTGCCGGCATACAGCTCGGACTCGGCCGGGTTGCGCTGGGCCGGCACCCGGCCGGTCACGAGGTCGCCGCGGAGCCCGAGCCGGGCCGCCGCGAGCGGGAGCGCGATGCCCACGACGATGCCGGCCATCACGGCGAGGCCGCGGAGCAGGTCGGCGGGGGTGCCGCCGCCGAACCGCCGCCCGAGGGCCGCGACGAGCAGGAGGACGAGGGTGAACGCCACGTAGTAGACGCCGCTCAGCCCGACGACGACGACCGCGGCGACGGTGACGAGGGTGCGGCCGCCGCGCCAGCGCGGCACGGTGGCGCCGGCCGGGGAGAGCAGCGCCCGGCCGCGGGCGACCTCGAGGACGAGCCAGAGCGCGACGGGGACCACCCAGTACTGGGCGAGGTAGAGGTGGCCGAACCGTTCGGCGTGGCCGGGCGCGTTCGCGAGGAGCACCCCGAGGACGAACCCGGCGGCACGGGAGAGACCTTGGCTGCGGGCGAGCAGGTACCCGGTCGCCCCGGTGAGCGGGAAGGAGAGGACGAAGTAGACGCTGCCCGCGGTGAACGTGCCGGGCATGACGAGGTCGAGCGCCTTGATCGCCAGCATGTGGATGACGTTGAGCTCGGGGAAGAACGAGCCGTCCTGGCCCAGCGGGAAGCCGAGGTCGGGGTTGCGCCAGTACCACCCGTGGTCGTGGATGTCCTTGAGCTGCATCGAGATCTGGGTGTGGTCCCAGCCGAGCGCGATGGGGTTGCGCGGGTCCCACTCCCACAGGCGCAGCGACCACGCCCCGACGGCGAACGCGACGAGCACGGTGGCGGCGAGCCACGGCACCTCACGCGCCCGTCGAGGTCGTGTCGCGGTCCCGGCGGCCATGGTCGTCGATTATGGTCGAGCACCCGCTCCGACCACGGCAGCTCGAGGATTCCCGTCATGTCGCGGACCGCCGCACCCGCCCGTCCCCGGGCGTTCCCGTTCGCCACGCTGGTCGCCGGCGCGTGGGTGCTCGGCCTCGCGTGGTTCGTCGTCCTCGGTTCGGACCTGCTCTGGGTGGTCGCCCTCGGCGACTCGATCCGTGCCACCGGGAGCCTGCCGGACGGCATCCCGTTCGCCACCGCCCCTCAGGCCGGCTGGCACAACCCGATCGTGCTCGCCGAGCTGCTCCTGTCGCTCGTCGACGGCCTCGGGGTCCCCGCGCTCGCCGCCCTGCAGCTGGTCGTCGTCGCGCTCACCCTGCTCGTGGTCCTCGCCGACGGCCGCCGGCTGGGGGGCGGCGAGCTGCGCGGGGCCCTCGTCGTCTCGCTCGTCGTCGTCGGCGGGTCGGCCGCCTTCGCCGTGACCCGGCTGCCGTCCCTGTCCCTCGTCCCGTTCGTCCTCGCCGTCCTCGTGATGCGCCGCCAGCACGACCACCCCGACCGTGGGGCCTGGTGGCTCGTGCCCCTCTACCTCCTCTGGGGCAACCTCCACGGTGCGGTGCTCGTCGGCCTCGCCGTGCTC
>JACXUW010000269.1 GCA_014763705.1 Micrococcales bacterium
CCTCGGCGACCGGGTGCTCGTCGGCCCGAACGTCACGCTGACCACCGCCGGGCACCCCGTCGAGGTCGACGAGCGGTTCGAGGCCCTCACCCACGCCCCGATCGTCCTCGAGGACGATGTCTGGGTCGGTGCAGCGGCGACGATCTGCCCGGGGGTGACGGTCGGCCGCGGGTCGGTCGTGGGGGCCGGGGCGGTCGTCGCGAAGGACGTGCCGCCGCTGAGCGTCGTCACCGCGACGAGTGCGGTGGAACGCCGCCGGCTGCGCGAGCCGACCCGCCGTCCCTGAACGCGGCTGCCTGCGCCCGCGGCGCGTCGAGGTCCACGAGAGACCACACCTGCTCGATGCGACGCTCCCGGAACCGGTAGAAGACGTGCTCGGCGAAGGCGACCGGCGCGCCGGTCGGGGCCACGCCGGCGAACTCGAGCTCGGGCGTGCAGGCGAACCACAGGCGGCAGGCGAGGACGTCCCCCGAGACCACGACCAGCCGCGGGTCGAAGCGCAGGTCCGGGATCCGCCGCACGTCGTCGGCGATCATCGCGGCGTACTCGGCACGGGTCATCGGCCGCTCGTTGTACGTCAGCTCGTCGTGGACGAACCGCGCCAGGTCCTCGAAGCGGCGCTCGTCGAGTGCCGTGAGGTAGTCGCGGTAGACCTCCTCCAGGCCGGTCATCGCCCGCCCTCAGCCGGCCCAGAACCCGCGGCCGCCGAAGAGGTCGCGGTAGGAGCCGAACGCCGCCTGCCCCGGCGTGCGCCCGTCGAGGTACGAGCCGACGACGGCCGCGCCGAGGTCGCCCAGCTCGGGCGCCACGACCCGCCCGTCGGCCCGGCGCGCCATCGAGTCGACGAACCGGGCCAGCCCGGGGTCGTCGCCCAGCCGGAAGAAGGTGACCTGCGCCCCGAGCCGGGCCGAGGCGTCGAGCTCGCGGACGGCGAGGGCGAGCGTGCGGGGGTGCGGCGGGTAGTCGAAGAACACGCCGCCGCCGGGCTCGAGGTGCGAGGTGGGCTCGCCGTCGGTGACGACGAGGAGGACCGGCTGGGCGTTCGGGTACCGCCGGAAGTGCCGGTTCGCGAGGAGCAGGGCGTGGTGGAGGTTCGTGCCCTTGTCCCACTCGGCGTCCAGGGCGGTGAGGGTCTCGATGTCCATCGTCTGCGCGTACCGGGCGAACGAGATCAGCTGCAGCTGGTCGCCCCGGAACCGGGTCGAGACCAGCTGGTGCAGGGCCAGCGCGGTCCGCTTCATCGGCACCCAGCGGCCGTCCATCGCCATCGAGAACGAGGTGTCGACGAGGAGCGCGACGGCCGCCTGGGTCCGCGCCTCGGTCTCGGTGACCTCGACGTCGCGGATGTCGAGCCGCAGGCCACGGCCCGGGTCGCCGCCCTCGCCGACGACCCGGGTGATCGCGTTGGTCATCGTGCGCGTCGTGTCCCACGGCTCGGTGTCGCCGAACTCCCACTGCCGGGTCGCGCCGCTCTGCTCGCCCGCGGCACCGGCCTGCCGGGTGTCGCGCTGGCCGCCGCGGTTGGACAGCCGGCCGGCGACGTCGCGCAGCAGCGACTTGCCGAGCTCGCGCATCGCCTTGGGGGAGAGGCGGAGCGAGCCGTCCGCGGAGCGCGTGAGCATCCCGGTGTCGCGCAACGCCTTCTCGAGGTCGGCCAGCGCGCGCGCGTCGACGGCGGCGTCCGGCCCGAGGAGGCGGTCGAGGGCGTCGAGGTCGACGTCGTCCATCCGGGCCCCGGGGTGCGACTGCGACAGCTGCTCGGCGAGCGCGTCGAGCAGCGCGAGGTCCTGGAGGACCCCGGTGCCGTCGCCCAGCCCGAGGCCCTGCTCACCCTCGAACCGTTCCGAGCCGCCCCAGTCCTCGCTGGGGCGCAGGCCCTGGAGGAGACCGTCGATGCGCGAGAGCTGGTCCATGAGCGCCGGTGAGCCGAAGGCCTGTTGGGACAGCTGCATGAGCTCCGCGCGCTGCTCCGGGCTCATCGACGCCATCATCCGCTGGGCGGCCGCCGACCGGGCGGCCAGCGCGTCGACGAGCTCCTCGACCGACTGCGGCTGCTCCGGGAAGAAGTCGCCGTGCTTCTCCATGAAGTCCTCGAACTGCTGCGACGTGTCGTCGCCGCGCGCGTGCGCCTCGAGGAGGTCGCCGAGGTCGCGGAGCATCTCCTCGACGGCGGCGCGGTCCTCGTCGGTGGCGTTCTCGAGGGCCTGCTTCATCCCGGCGAACCTCTGGTCGAGCAGCTCGCGGCCGAGGAGGTCCTTGATCTGCTCGTACTTCTCGCGGCCCTCCGTGGAGCGCCAGGGGTAGTCGGACAGCTCGGTGACCGCCGCCGCGGGAGTCGGCGGCAGGTTCTCCATCCGCAGCTCGGCGAACCGGGCGTCGTCGTCGAGGTCGCGGGCCAGCTGCTTGCGCTCGGCGAGCACCGCCTCGTCGAGCAGCCGGCGCACCTCCTCGAGCGTGCCGTCGAGGTTGTGCCGGCGCAGCATCTCGCGGCGCTTCTCGGCGACCCGTCGGGCCAGCTCGTCGAGCCCGGTGTGGTCGCGGGTGCCCTGGCGCAGCAGCTCGCGCATCGCCCGCTCGGGCGAGTAGCCGGCCATGACGTCCTCGCCGATGGCGTCGAGCGCCTCCCGCAGGTCGACCGGCGGAGCGAGCGGGTCACCGCCCGCGTACCGGGTGAACCGCGAACGCCGGGACCGCCGTTCAGCCATAGACGGTCTCCGAGCCGTCGCTGTCCTTGCCGATCCGCCGCGCCAGGTAGAGGCCCTCGAGGGCGAGCTCGACCGCGCTGGCCCGCTCGCCGTCGGACGCCGCCCCGAGCCGCCGGGCGACCTCGTCGTAGAGGTCGGACTCGCCGAGCACCGGCAGCGCGTCGAGGAAGGCCCGCGCGCTGACCTGGTCGCCGGTCGTCACCATCGCCCCGTCCTCGATCGCCTCGACGAGCAGCGCCATGTCGATGCCACCGAGCCGGCGCCGGGCCGTCTCGGCGGTGGCCGTGCGCAGCAGGTGGCCGAGGATCTCGCGTTCACGGCCCTCCTCGCCGGTCTCGAGCTCGACCTTCCCCCGGAGCACCTCGAGGGCGGCCTCGAGGTCGACGACCCGGGCGACCGCCTCGGGTTCGCCCTGCGTCGTCGCGCGGTGCAGTGCCGCGGCGGCAACCGTCTCGGCTGCCGCGATGGCGAACCGGGCCGAGACGCCGGAGCGCTGGTCGACCGAGCTCGACTCCCGCAGACCTCGGGTGAAGCGGGCGATGATCTCGACGACGAAGTCGGGCACGGTGGCGACGAGCCGCGACTCCTGCCGGATGACCGCCACCTCGTCGTCGACCTCGCGCGGGTAGTGGGTGCGGATCTCGGCGCCGAAGCGGTCCTTGAGCGGCGTGATGATGCGGCCGCGGTTCGTGTAGTCCTCGGGGTTGGCCGAGGCGACGACGAGGACGTCGAGGGGCAGCCGCAGGACGTACCCGCGGATCTGGATGTCGCGCTCCTCCATGACGTTGAGCATCGCGACCTGGATGCGCTCGGCGAGGTCCGGCAGCTCGTTGACGGCGACGATGCCGCGGTGGCTGCGCGGGATGAGCCCGAAGTGGATGGTCTCGGGGTCGCCGAGCCGCCGGCCCTCGGCCACGCGCATCGGGTCGACGTCGCCGATGAGGTCGGCGACGCTGGTGTCCGGGGTGGCGAGCTTCTCGGCGTACCGCTCCTCCCGGTGCCGCCAGGCGACCGGCAGGGCGTCGCCGAGCTCCGTCGCGCGGCGCCGGGACTCGACGGTGATCGGCTCGTACGGGTGCTCGCCGAGCTCCGAGCCCTCGATGACCGGGGTCCACTCGTCGAGCAGCCCGACGAGGCTGCGCAGCAGACGGGTCTTGCCCTGCCCGCGCTCGCCGAGGAGGACGACGTCGTGACCGGCGAGCAGGGCCCGCTCGAGCTGGGGGACGACGGTCTGCCCGAACCCGTGCATGCCGGGCCACGGGTCGCGACCCTCCCTCAGGGCGGCGAGCAGGTTCTCGCGGATCTCGGCGTGGACGCCACGGGCCTCGTGGCCCGAGGCCCGCAGCTCGCCGACGGTGCTGATGGCCGGTGGGGCGCTCATCGCCTCACGCTACGTCAGCATCGGCCGTGGCGGGAGCCCCGGTGCGTCACCGGGTGCCCGGACGGCTCAGCGGTAGTTCGTGTAGCTGAGCGCGACGTCGAGGTCGGCGTCCTTGAGCATCCGCTGGACGGCCTGGAGGTCGTCGCGCGACTTGCTCGTGACGCGGACCTCGTCGCCCTGGATCTGGGTCTTGACGTTCTTCGGGCCCTCGTCGCGGATGAGCTTGGTGATCTTCTTGGCGTTCTCGCTCGAGATGCCCTCCTTGAGCGGCACGTCGAGCTTGTACTCCTTGCCGGACACGCGCGGCCCGGCCTCGGGCACGTCGAGGTGCTTGAGCGAGACGCCGCGCTTGACCAGCCAGGTCTCGACGACGTCGAGGACGGCCTTGCAGCGCTCCTCGGTGTTGGCCTCCATGCGGATCACCTCGCCGGCCAGCTCGACCCGGGCGCCGACGCCCTTGAAGTCGTAGCGGTTGGCGATCTCCTTGGCCGCGGTGTTCACCGCGTTGGCCACTTCCTGCTTGTCGAACTTGCTGACGATGTCGAAGCTGCTGTCGGCCATCGGTCCCTCCAGACGTCGATTCGGTGGCTCGGATGCGGCTTGCTATCCTTCCATGCGCACCAGGCAGGTTGCCCGAGCGGCCAATGGGAGCGGACTGTAAATCCGTCGCGAAAGCTACGAAGGTTCGAATCCTTCACCTGCCACCCGTGTGTCGAGGGCCCGGACCCGGCGAGAGCCGTCCGGGCCCTCGCTCGTCCGCCCCAGCAGTTGCACCCTGTCCGCACCGGGCGGAGGGTGGG
>JACXUW010000270.1 GCA_014763705.1 Micrococcales bacterium
GTCTGCCGTGGCGGCGCTGGTTCAGGTGGTCGTCGGCGACGTCAACGTGCTCGCCGACCTCGCCTACGCCCCGGTCGCCTTCGTCCTCGGCGCGCACCCGGGGCGGGAGGTCCGGCGGCTCGGGCTGGTCGGCGCCGTCCTCGGGGTCGTCGGGGCCGGAGCCTGGGCGGCGACGCACACCGCACGCACCTCCGGCACCGGCTCGCCGGCGCTCTCGGGAGCCGCGATGGCGACCGCCGCCGCCGTCGTCCTCCTCGGGGGGTGGCTCGGCGGGTACGTCCGCTGGCAGCGCCGGGAGGGGCTGCGTGCGCGGGTCGAGGCGAGCCTGCGGGCCGCCGAGGAGCGCCGGCTGCGCGACCTCGTCACCCTCGAGCAGGAACGCGTCCGGATCGCGACCGACATGCACGACGTCATCGCCCACTCGTGGGCGGTCGTCGCGGCCCAGGCCGACGGCGCCCGGTACACCCTGCGGGGCGACCCGGACCGCGCGGAGGACGCGCTCGCGGTGATCGGCGAGACCGCCCGCACGGCGATGGACGACGTCCGCGGCCTGCTGACCAGGCTCCGAGCCCCGGACGCGAACGAGCCGGCCGGGCTCGACCTGCACCGACCCGACGCGCTCCTCCAGCGGATGCGCGCGTCCGGCATGACCCTCGACCTGGAGCGCACCGGCGACCCCGGGCGTCGTCCGGACGTTGCCGCGGCGGCACTCGCGGAAGCCCTCACCAACGCGCTCAAGCACGGTGACCTCACGGCGCCGGTGCGCGTCGAGGAGGCGTGGGACGCGGGCTACCGTCTCCTCGTCGCCAACGCGGTCTCGCGGCCCGGGCCACCCGGCAGCGGGCACGGGCTGCGCGGGATGCGCGAGCGCGTCGAGGCCACCGGCGGCCGGATGGTCGCCGGACCCGAGGAGGACGGACGCACCTGGGTGGTCCGCCTCGAGCTGCCCGAGCCGCAGGAGTCCCGATGACCACCCGCGTCGCCCTCGTCGACGACCAGCACCTCTTCCGCGCCGGCATCGCCATGGTCATCGGGTCCCAGCCGGACCTCGAGGTGGTCGGCGAGGCCGAGGACGGCGACGAGGTGCTGGCCCTCGTCCGGCGCACCTCGCCCGACGTCGTCGTCATGGACGTGCGGATGCCGCGGGTCGACGGCGTCGCCGCGACGGCCACCCTGCGCGACGCGCTCGGGGAGGATGCCCCGCGGGTCCTCGTGCTCACGACCTTCGACCTCGACGAGGCGGCGCTGTCGGCCATCGAGGCCGGGGCCTCCGGGTTCGTCCTCAAGTCCGCCGACCCCGAGCTGCTCCTCGCGTCGCTCCGGGCGGTCGCGGCCGGCAACCAGGTCGTCGCGGCCGGGGCCACCCGGGCCCTCGTCGAACGCTTCCGCTCTCACGGGCGGCGTTCTCCCGGGCCGGAGTACGAGTCGCTGACGCCGCGCGAGCGGGAGATCCTGCGGCGGGCGGCCCAGGGGCTGTCCAACGCGGAGATCGCGGCCGCCGAGCACCTCGCCGAGGGCACCGTGAAGACGCACGTCTCCCGGGTGCTCGGCAAGCTCGGGCTGCGCGACCGGGTGCAGCTCGTCGTCTACGCCTACGAGCACGACCTCGTCTGAGCGGGGGAGCCGGTGTACCTCTCGAGAGGTACCCGGGTCGCGACCTGCGGCAGACGCGCCGGGGCGGGTGGCCTGCGTAGCGTCGCGGACATGCCCACCGCGCCGCACCAGCACCCGTCCTCCGCACCCGCCCGACCTGACGCCGCCACGGGCCGCGACGCCGTCATCGCCTTCCGCGGCGTGACCCGCGACTACGGGGAGGGGACCGGGCTCGTGCGCGCCCTCGACGCGGTGACCGTGGACGTCGAGCCCGGCCGGTTCACCGCCGTCATGGGGCCGTCCGGCTCGGGCAAGTCGACCTTCATGAACGTGGCGGCCGGGCTGGACGACCCGACCGGCGGGGAGGTGTGGCTCGCCGGCCGGCCGCTGCACGCCCTCGACGACGACGGCCGCACCCTCGTGCGCCGCGACCACGTCGGGTTCGTCTTCCAGGCCTTCAACCTCGTGCCGACCCTCACCGCACGCGAGAACGTGCTCCTGCCGTTCGAGCTCGCCGGCCGGCGGGTCACCGCCGAGGTCCGCGAGCGGGTCGACGGGCTGCTCACCAGCCTCGGGCTGGTCGACCGAGCCGAGCACCTGCCCTCCGCGCTGTCCGGGGGCCAGCAGCAGCGGGTGGCCATCGCGCGGGCCCTCGCGAGCGACCCGCAGGTCGTCATCGCCGACGAGCCGACCGGCAACCTCGACACGCGGTCCTCGCGCGAGGTGCTCGCCCTGCTGCGCGCCGCCGTCGACGACTACGGCCAGACCATCCTCATGGTGACCCACGACCCGGTCGCGGCCTCGCACGCCGACCGCATCCTCGTCCTCGCCGACGGGCGGGTCGTCGCCGACCACGGCCGGCTGCAGCCCGCCGAGATCGCCGACCTGCTCGTCACGCTCGAGGTCGGTGCGGCGTGAGGCGCGACCTCGTCCTCGGCGGCTGGCGCGACCTCGGTACGGTCGGCCTCGTCGCCGGCCTCTGCGGGGCCTACGCCGCCGTGCTCGTCACGGCGAGCAGCCTCCTCCAGGCGCTCGCCGACGCGAGCGGCGGCGGCGCGGCCGGGGTGCTCCTCGCCGTCGTCGCCACCGTGTTCGTCCTCGTCGCCGTCTACGTCTCGGCGGTGGTCATCGTCAACGCGGTGGACACCGTGGTCGCCGGCCGGCTGCGGCAGGTCGCGCTGCTGCGGCTGCTCGGCGCCCGGGGCCGGGCGCTGCGGGGGTCGGTGATGCGGGCCTCCGGGGTCGTCGGGACCGTGGGGGCGGCCCTCGGCGCGGTCCTCGGGGTGGCCGCCACCGACGCGTTCCGCGTCGTCCTCGTCGCCCGCGGCACGCTGCCGCGGGCGGACTACCCGGTGACCAGTCCCTGGGTCCTCGCGCCGGTCGCGGTCGTCGGGGTGACGGCCCTCGCGGCCGGCTGGGTCGGGTCGCGTGGCGTGCTGCGGGTCTCGCCGGCACAGGCCATGTCGAGCGCGGAGGCGGCCGCGCCGCCCACCAGCGTGAGCGGCCGGTGGCGGCTCCTCGTGACCGCCCTCCTCGGGGTGGGCGGTGCCCTCCTCCTCGCGCTCTCCGCGGCGGTCGCCGAGGGGGGCAGCGCGGCGGGCTTCCTGCTCGCCTTCGCCGGGTCGGCCTCGGCCGGCACGGGGCTGCTCGTCGGCGCGCGCTTCGTCATCCCCGCCCTCGTCGTCGCCGCGGGACGCATCCTCGGCGGCTCCCCGCCGAGCCGCATCGCGCGCCGCACCGCGGTCGCCGACCGGCTCCGCACCACCCGCTCCACGATGGGCCTGGTCATCGGCGTCACCCTCGTGACCACCTTCGCCTCGGGGGTGCGGGCGCTGCAGACGGCGGTCCACTCGTGGAGCGACCTCGGCGCCGGCCAGCGCGCGCAGGCGGAGGCGGTGCTCACGACGACGACGGTCATCCTCGTCGCCATCGTCGTCATCTCCTCGGTCATCTCGGCCGTCGGCTTCGTCAGCACGATGTCGCTCACCGTCATCCAACGGCGCCGGGAGATCGGGCTGCTCCGGGCGCTCGGCTTCACCGCCCGGCAGGTCCGCTCGATGGTCGCGCGGGAGTCGGCAGCGCTCGCCGGGACGGCGGTCGCGTTCGGGCTCGTCCTCGGGGTGCTGTTCGGGTCGCTCGGCGCGCAGTCGCTCGTCGGCGGGCAGACCGACGGCTTCGTCTGGGGGCTGCCCTGGCCGGTGCTCGGCGCGGTCGCCGCCGCCGCCCTCGGTCTCGTCCTCGTCGCCGCGCTGCCGCCGTCGCGGCGGGCCGTCTCGGTCGCGCCGGTCGACGCGCTGCGGGTCGAGCGCTGAGGGGGCTCCCGCGCGGGAGGTGGCGTCGGTCGCGTCCTCCCGCCCGGGCCGCCGGCACGGTGCCACGATGGTCCCGTGGGCAGGCCGAGCACGAGCAGCCGCCGCCGGACCCTGCTCGCCGGAACGGACTCCGGACGCGACGCACTGCGCCGGATCGCGGTGGCGCTCACCGCGCTCGCCGCGGTCACGGTCGTCGGGACGGTCGGCTACACGGCCCTCGGCTTCCCCGTCCTCGACGCGCTCTACCAGACCGTCACCACGGTGGCCACGGTCGGCTTCCGCGAGGTGCGCCCCCTCGGTCCGGCCGGCCAGTCCTTCACCATCGTCCTCATCGTCCTCGGCGTGGGGACGGTCCTCTACAACCTCGGCGTCCTCCTCGAGGCCGTCACCGAGGGTCACCTGCGAGCACACCTGCGGAGGCGCCGGATGGAACACGACATCGACCGGCTGCGCGACCACGTCATCGTCTGCGGCTTCGGCCGGGTCGGGCGCTCGGCGACCCGGTACCTCCACGACCGCGGGCACCGGGTCGTCGTCGTCGACACCGACGAGACCCGGCTCGCCGGGCTCACCGAGCCGTTCGTCCACGGCGACGCCGCCAACGACGACGTCCTGCGGGCGGCCGGGATCGAGCGGGCCCGGGCCCTCGTCTGCGCGCTCGACACCGACGCCGAATGGCCGACGCTCAACTGGGAAGGCATCATGGCCGCCGACCCGACGGTGATCGTCGCCACGCAGGTCGACCGCAACCGCTGGGATCTCGACAAGGCGGAGAACAAGATTGCCTTCCTCACCACCGATCCGACCGTCAGCGCGCTGCTGAGCAATCGCTGGAACACCGGCATCGGTGAAATCGGCGCGCTGGTCAACGTGTCGTTGGAGCAGCCCCCTCTGAAACCGGACACGGTGTAGGTTCTATCTTGAGATAGGAATACGACTGTGACTACGACTAGGACGTACGACGGGAAGGTAGAG